>JBBQKE010000010.1:0-13840 GCA_038326585.1 Actinomycetales bacterium
AACCAAGACCGCATGGCGCACGACACCGAGATCGTCGAGCAGCTGGGGCGCAGCGTGCAGCCCTGGGCCGAGCTTCCGGTGCATGTGATCTACACCGACTACTCGAAGGCCAAGGGCCAGTCGCTGCTCAACTCGGTGAACATTCTCGTCGACCTCGTCATCAACTAGCCCGCGTCACCCATCAACCAGGAGGCCGCTCATGTGGTTTCAGATCGCGCTCGTCATCGCCCTCGCCGGCATCGCCGTCTACCTGGTGCGGTCGACGCCGAGCCCGCGCCACCAGGCCATTCGTCGCCTCGTCGTCTTGGTCGCCCTCATCTTCGGGGTCGTCGTGGTCATCTGGCCGGGCCTGCTGTCAGAGCTCGCCCGACTCGTCGGAGTCGGCCGCGGAGTCGACCTGCTGTTCTACCTCGCCCTCGTCGCCGGCCTGCTCTACGTGGTCAGCGAATACAAGCGCTCGGTCGAGCAGACGCGCACGACGACACAACTCGCTCGCGAGATCGCCCTGAGCGAAGCGCGGCTCAACGACCGCATCGCCGAGCTCGAGGCGAAGCTCGACTCGCCGTGATGAAGATCGCGGTCACGACCGGCTTGCTGCCGATTCCGCCCGTCTACTTCGTGG
This sequence comes from Actinomycetales bacterium, assembly GCA_038326585.1. Taxonomy (GTDB): domain Bacteria; phylum Actinomycetota; class Actinomycetes; order Actinomycetales; family Microbacteriaceae; genus Microcella. The sequence continues at coordinate 623 of JBBQKE010000010.1, forward strand.
TGCAGCATGCGCTGCAGCTGGCCGATCGCCACGAGTTTTCTGTGCTCGCTCGAGCAGCCGACGTGACCGACCCGGCGCTCGGCATCGCTGTCGACTCTGCCGTCTCGAGCAGCCTGGGCCCGTGGCCGCTGCGGCAGTACCTCGCTCTCGGCGCGGGAGGGGCGCACGCTCGGCGCATCCGATCGTTCGGCGCCGACCTGGTGCACCAGCACTTCGCGACGTGGGTGCACGGCCCCGTGGCGGCCGCCCGCTCGACCGGGGCGCCGCTCGTGACGACGCTGCACGGCTATGACGTTGCGGTCGCCGAGGCCCACGACCGCACGCCGCTCGCGAGTTTTCACCGCCGCAGCATCGGCCTCGCGATCGAGCACTCGACGCGGCTGCTCGCCGTCAGTCGATCGCTGGCCGATCGGGCCATCGCAGCGGGGCTTCCGCGCGAGCGGCTCGACGTGCACTATCAAGGCATCGACGCCGAATTCTTCACCCCGACACAGCGTGCGGCTGCAGAGCTGCCGACGCTGCTCTTCGTCGGTGCGCTCGCCCGGCGCAAAGGCCTGCCCGACCTGCTGCGCGCCTCGATCGCTCTCGCGTCGACGACTCCGCACCGGCTGCAGGTCATCGGCGCGGGACCGCTCGAGGCCGAGCTGAGGGCCGCTGCCGCACAGCACCCGCACATCGAATGGCTCGGCAGTCTGCCGCGCGACGGCGTTCGTGCCGCGATGCGCGAGGCGAACGCGCTCGTGCTGCCGACGCAGCGCGACGGTCAGTGGCGCGAAGCTGCCGGCCTCGTGCTGCTCGAAGCGCAGGCGTGCGGCACCCCGGTGATCGCTTATGCCAGCGGCGGCACGCCCGAGATGCTCGTCGACGGTGAAACGGGGCTGCTCGTCGCCGAGCGCGACGAGGCGGCACTGCTGGCCGCGATGCGCACGCTGCTCGTGCTGTCGCCGGGTGACCACGCCGCGATGAGCGAGCGCGCACGGGCCTGGGTGGTCGCCGAGCGCAGCCTGGCGGCAAGCGCCGAGCAACTCGACGGCATCTACCACGAGGTCGCCGCATGATGCGCCCCGCCGAGGTAGACGTCGAAGTGATTCTGCCTGTGCACGACAGCACGCGACCGATCGCGCGCGCCGTGCGCTCGGTGCTCGACTCGGGGCTGGGCTCCGGCCAGTTGCGCATCACCGTCGTCGCCCACAACCTGCGCGCGGCCAAGGTCGAACGCGCCCTCGCGCCCGACTTTGCCGCGGCCCTCGACGCGGGCCTGCTGCGGGTGGCCGAGCTGCTCGACGGCAGCACGAGCCCCGCCGCACCGCGTGCGCTGGGCCTACAGCTGGCGCATGCCCGGTATGTGAGCTTCGTCGACAGTGACGACTGGCTCGAGCCGGGGGCTCTCGCCGCGTGGTTGCGACTCGCTGATCGGCAGGGCGCCGCGGCGGTCATCCCGATCGAACGCCACGCGAGCGGCGCTCTCGTGCGCAACCCGCCCGTGCGCGTGATTCGACTGGGTGCGCTGCGACCCGGCTCAGACCGGCTCGTCTACCGCACCGCCCTGCGCGGGCTCATCGCGCTCGACGCGGTCGACGACGAGCACTTGACCTTCAGCACGGGCGGCACCAACGGCAGTGATCAGCCGTTCACGCTCAAGCTCTGGCACAGCGGCCGTCGACTCGAGTTCGCGAGCCGTCGACCCGCCTACGTGCTCGGAGACGACGCGGTCAGCCGCATCACCCGCACCCCGCAGCCGCTCGAGATCGAGCTGGCCGCACCGCTCGAGTTTCTCGATGAACCCTGGCTCGCGGCGCTCACCGACCGTGATCGCGAGCAGGCGGTGACGAAGATCGTGCGCATTCACCTGCTGCCGCAACTGGCGGCACGCCTCGATGGCTCAGCACCCGAGGGCGAGGCTGAAGCGCTCGCCACCGCCGTCAACCTGCTCAGCCGATGCGAGCGCATCGCCCCCGAATATCGGCGCTCACTGTCGCGCATCGACGCTGAACTCGTCGAGCTGCTCTGCTCTGCTGCCACCGTCGCATCACTGCGACCCCTGCTCGCGGTTCGACGGCAGTTCACCCACCCGCGCGCGCTGCTCACCACTCGCTGGCGAGACAGCCTGCGCCGAGACGCACCGTTCCGGCTCGCGACGGCGTCGGTGCTGCTCAGCCTGCGGGCGGGGCGGCCAGCGCGGGGGCCGAAACCTCAGAGTCTCGCGGCCGCCTGACGAGCGGCAGCGCCCACACGACGAGCCCCGCGAAGGCCGCCGAGCCGACAAGCCACACGACGTCGGGGCCGACGGGCAGCTGCCACCACCACTCGGCTCCGCTGCCGAGCGTGAAACCCGCGCCATCGATGCCCGTGATGAAGCGGCGCATGGTGACGTGCAGGGCGACGAAGTGGGCACCGGCGAGGGCTGCCGCGAGCATCCACGACTGCAGCGGCGAGAAGCGCACCGTGCGCCCGGCGCGACCCAGCAGCAGCACTCCGATGAAGAGCACCATGAGCGGCAGCAAATAGCGGGGCTGCACCTCTTGTCCGACGCGGTCTGCGCCCGCCTGCAGCACATACAGCGGCAGCACGACGAGCACAGCGCCGACAAGCACCGCGGCGATAGCGGTGCGCCGCTCGAGCAGGGCTAAGGCCGTGAAGGCGACCGCGAGCACAGCACCCCAGACGGCGAACGCCACGAGGCTCGGCATGGGGGTGTCGAGCCAGCCGACCCCGGCCTCGGTGAGCAGCCCGCCCCACAGCGAGGGCAGGTGCAAGATGTTGTAGGCCAGCAGCGCCGGGCCCTGGATGACCGCCTCGAGCCCCTCGTCGCCCGAGCCGCCCGTGCTCGAGCCCGACCCGCCGAACCCGGTGAGCCCACTCGACACCTGGCGCGAGGTGAAGAAGAACACGAGTGCGATAACCCCCACGACGGCGGGCAGAATCGCGCGCTGCAGCCAGCGCACGCTCGGCAGCCAGCGGCCCGGCCGCGACTCGTAGGTGAGCACGGCCACGACGACGATGCCGAGCCCTACATAGAGCGCTGCGTCGCCCCGCGCACCGGCGGCGAGCACCGCGGCGAGGGCGAAGATCGTGCCGAGGCCGATCGCGCGCCGACGGTCGGGCTCGTGCACGAATCCCAGCAGGGCCAGCCAGCTCAAGCCGACGCCGGCGATCGCCCAGCCGCTGGGGTTGTTCGAGGTGAGAAAGAAGGCGCCGAGCGGCACCGCGGCCAGTAGCCAGCCCCAGACCAGTGCGGGGCGGCGGTGCGTGGGCAGCAGAATCCACAAGGCGGCCGCGAGGCCGAGGAAGATCGTCACCGAGAGCAAGCGCATGAGCAGCGCCGACAGCTGCACGTCTCCGCCCGCGAAGAGACCCGTGACGGCGTAGTACAGCGGCGGATACCCGCCGCCCACGTTGCTGCGGCTCGTCTCGACCGTGTCGTCGGGGTCCCAGCTGAACTCGGCCCCCTGGCACGCGGCGCTCGCCTCAGAGTCGAAGGCGAAGCACGCGATCTCGGGCAGGGCCTCGGGCACGATGCGGGCGCTCGGTTCGTCGGCGTTCTCGGCATCGACACACAGCTCGGTCGCGGCCGGGCCTGCGCACCACGAACTCGTCAAGTGATAATCGTCGTCGGGCGACGAGCCGATCGGCGAAGCGTAGACCCACGCCACCAGGGCGATCGCGGCGAGCACGAGGCCGGTCACCGGTGCCAGGCCTACGGCGCGCACTCGATCGAATCGACTCGATCGCTCAGCGGCAGAAGACACGCTCACGAGTTCTTCTCCCGACGAATGCGCACGCGATCAGCGAGCCCGGCAACACCGCCATGCCGCAGGTGGTGCAGGGCCATGCGGGCATCGTGCGCCGGCCCCGCGGTGCGGCGGGCGCGAGCACTCGAGCCCATCCCCCGGCGCCCTGCACGGTAGTCGGCTGCGTGCTGAGGATGCTCGAGCGCGGTCACGAGCGGTGCGAGCACGACGGGCCAGGTGAAGCGCTCGCGCACCCGGGCCACGTTCGCGCGCCAGGTCTGCACCTCGGCCGAGTCGGCGAGCACGCGGGCCAGGGCGTCGGCGAGGGCATCCACATCGTCGGCGGGCACCGCGAGGCCGAGGTTCTCGTCGCGCACCAGATCGGCGAAGGCGTCGCCCTCGGTGACGACGATCGGCAGCCCCGCCCACAGGTAGTCGAGAATGCGCGTGCGAAACGAGAGCGTGGTCTCGAGGTGCACGTGGTGCGTGCTGACGCCGGCGTCGGCGTCGAGCAGCCAGGCTCCGCGCTCGTCATAGGGCACCCAGTCATCGTTGAAGAGCACGACGCTGCCCTCGACCCCGAGCTCGACGGCGAGGTCGTGCGCCCGACGCACGATACCCATCGTCTCGACGCTCGGGTGCCGAGTGCCCAGAAACAGCAGACAGATGCGCGGCTCGCGCTCGCGCACCGCCGCGACCGCCCTGATGAGAGTGAGCGGGTCGAACCAGTCGTAGACTCCCCCGCCCCAAATCAGCAGGCGCGCGTCGTCGGGCACGGCAGGATGCACTCCGCGTAGCACCGGCGCTGCTCCCCGCTCGGGCGGCGATGCCGGCAGCCCGAACGGCACCACCGTGAGCAGTCGTTCGAGATCGCCGTCATCGACGTAGGTCGCGGGGTTCACCCGGCCCAGGGCGGCGAGGTGACCCAGGTAGAACAGGCGCTGGCGCTCGCTCGCGCACAGCAGCAGGTCGGCTCGTCGCAACTGGTCGACGATCGCGTTGCGGGCGACCCCGACGCGCAACTGCCAGGTCGCCTCGGGCAGATCGCGGCCCTGCTCGAGCAGTTCGATGTGGATGGGGTCATAGAGGTCGCAGACCAACAGGCGGTCGGTGGTGCGCAGGCACGAAAACTGGCCGAGACCGTAGCCCTGCAGCACGATCGCCTCGGCCCAGCGCTCGTGCACGCGCATCGCACGATCGTCGCCCGCCCGCACGTGCGAGATGGCGACGCCCTCGCGCTCACCAGCCTCGGTCGCCGCGGCCGTCGAGACAAGCCGCACCTCGTGGCCGTGCCGCACCAGCTCAGCCGCCATGCTGAACGCGCGAATCGCGGGCCCGGCCATGCGGCCGCCGAGCGGGTCTCCCGTGAGCAGAACGACGCGCGTCACACGGGCTCCTTCCGGCGAGATTCGGGCGGTGCCAGCCTAGTCGCGTGTCGTCACAGGGCTCGCGAGCGCCAGGGTCAGTCGCTTTCGGGCTCGTCGGCCTGCCAGACCAGCCGGTATCCCTGCGCAAGCATCTCGCCGTGCGACGTGCGCAGTACCGAGACCGCCGACCGCAGCTGGTCGTCAGCGAGAGCTCGCGCTGCCGTCGCGATGTGCGGCTCGCACAGTCCGCTCTTCTCGGCGTCGTCGATATCGCGCAGCACCGTGTCGTAGATGACCGCGCGCCCCACTGCCCAGCCATGCTTGCGGCGCAACGCCGACCCATCATCGACGAGGCGGTCGTGCCAATTCTCGGGGTGGACGCGGCGCTCGACGAGCGGCGCTTCAATGAGCACGGCGCGCTCGAGCAGGGCGGCGCGCATCAGCACAATGCGATCGTGCGCAAGCGGCGCATTCCGCTCGTCGAGGGGCCGAAAAAGCTGAAGTGCACGCGCGCTCCAGGCCTCGGCTGCGCCAATCGCCCACGTCGGCCGCTGCACCGCTTCGTCAAAAGGCACTGACCGAACCGAGGGTGGGTCGGTGCTCACAGTCGCCGAATCGACAGCGGTGCGCTCACCCGACGCATCAATGCTGACGGTGAGCGAAGCGACGAAGGCCGCGTCGTGCTCGACCATCGCGGCGTGAAGGCGCTTCATGCGATCGGGCATCGACCGGTCATCGCCGTGGGCTTGAACGATGACGTCGGTTCGCGCCTCGTCAATCAGCCGGATGACGTGCCAGCGCCTCAGCCGTTGAGACCCCCGGCGCACGCGCACGGTGTGCCGGTGCGTGCCCCGGGCGGCATGCACGGCGTCGATCGCCCGCTGCAGGGTCTCATCGCCCGAGGCGTCGTCCGACAGGATGATCTCGCAGACGATGCCCTGCTGCGCGAGCACGGACTCAACGGCCTCAGCCACGTACCGCCCTTGTCGGAACACCGGCATCAGCACAGTCACCTGCGGCCGCGAACGCGAACGTGCGAGGGTCACGAACGTGTCGGCGGCCAGACTCGCCGCCGTCGGCCACGACGTGCGCGAGCGCATCACGACTCGGGTGGATTCTCGCCGATGTTGCGGGCAGGATTTCCGACCACGATCGCGCCGGCCGGCACGTCTTTCGTGACGACCGCGCCCGCGCCGACGGTGGCATTTGCGCCGATCGACGTGCGCGGACGCACGACCGCGCCCGCACCGATGAAGGCACCCTCTCCCACGTCGACATAGCCCGTCAGCACCGACGACGGACCGACGGTGGCGAAGGCACGCAGCACGGTGTCGTGGCCAATGCTCGCACCGCGATTGACCTGAACAAAGCGCTCGAGGGTCGTGTGCGATGCGATGACCGCGAGCGCATTGACCGTGACCCCCTCGGCGATGCGCACGGTCGACGCCACCACAGCGCTGGGGTCGATGAGCTGGTCGAACCGGGTAAACCCGTCGGCGAGCGCGGCCTCGAGCACGTGGCGGCGCACCGATCCCGGGCCAGCCGCGAGGGCGACACAGAGGTCGCGATCGACCATCGAAAGACGTGCGCGGCCGATGATCTCGAGGGGCGGCGAAGGCTCGCCCACATCATCGAGGTTGTCGATCGCGCCGATCAGCAGTTCGCCCCGGCGCGCGATGATCTCAGCGAGGTCGTGGGCGTAGCGTGGGCGGCTGCCGTAGAGCACCCAGTGCCGATCGGCGGTCATCGCGGTGCGAGCCCGAATCGTGCGCGCGCATCGGCGGGCGTGGCGATCGTGCGGCCCGCGAGGTCGGCCGCGTGCGCCGCGAGGCGCACCGCGTCGACGTTCGACCACCTGCCGCTGCCGTCGCCCACGGGGTCGTCTTCCATACCCACGCGAACGTTGCCGTCCATGATCGCCGCAGCGATCACCATCGGGCGCTGAAAGCGACCAATGCCGGCGGCGGCCCACTCTGCCGACGCGGGAAGGCGGTGCACCATGTGCTCGAGATCGCCGACGAAGGCGGGCGCCGAGCCCCGCGAGCCGAGCAGGATGTTCGCGACAGCCGGATCGGTGAGCAGACCTTGGGCGCGCAGCGCGTGCAGGGTGTTGACCATACCGAGCTCGAAGATCTCGAGTTCGGGCCTGATTCCACGCTCGGTCATCGCCTCGATGAGGGCGACGATCTGATCGGGCGGATTGTTCGAGACGACGGTCGGAAAGTTGAACGACCCGAGGGTGAGGCTCGCCATGTCGGGTTTCAGCTCGCCCTCGAGCTGCAACGGCAGCGTGCGCTCGGCCATGTCGGGGTTGACGCGGCTCGAGGTCGTGACGTTGATGATGAGGTCGCTGCGCTCGGCCCGGATGGCGGCGATGGTCTGCTCGAAACGGTCGCGCGCCTGCGTGGGCCGGCCCTCGTTGTCGCGCATGTGCAGATGAAACGCGCTGGCCCCCGCGTCGGCGCACGCGAGCACCTGCTCGGCGATGGCAGCCGGGGTCACGGGCAGCGCCGGAAATTGACGCGGATCAGGGACGGCACCCGTGAGGGCCACGGTGATGATCATCGGCCGATAGCCGTTCATGGGTGGCGGAGCCCATGACTTCTCAGCGTTCGTCATCATTGCTCCTCATTCGTGCGGCGCCAGGTGCTTGCTCTGTCGATCACTCGATCGAGATCGGTCTCGCTCAGCGAGTGGTGCAGCGGCAGGCGCACCAGCCGCCCGGCAACGCTGTCGCTCACCGGGGTGCCGTCGGTTCGACCATACCGGCGGCCCGCGGGCGTGTGCGCGAGCGAGGGGTAGTGGAACGGTGCCGTGATACCCGCGGCTGCCATCCACGCAGTGAACGAGCGCCGGTGCTCGGGGGTCGGCAGCAGCATCCAGAAGATGTGGTGCGTGTGCTCGGTGTCGGCGCGCTCGGCCGCCAGTTGCACCCCGAATCGCTCGCCCCACGGCGCGAGTTCGGCACGGTAGCGCCGCCACTGCGCAGCGCGTCGATGCTGAATGGAGTCGACGCCGATCAACTGGGGAACGAGCGCCGCCGCGACGTAGTCGGCAGGCAGGTGATTGCCGCCGAGCCCGACCCAGGTATAGCGGTCGACTTCGCCGTCGAGGAACGCCTGTCGGTTCGTTCCTTTCTCGCGCAACACCAGAAGGCGCTTCGCAAGTTCTGGGTCGTCGACCAGCACCGCTCCTCCCTCGCCGCACTGCACGTTCTTGAGCGCGCCGAAGCTCAAGGCACCGAGCGTGCCGATCGTGCCGAGAGGCCTGCCGCGGTAGCGCCCGCCGAACGCGTGCGCGGCATCTTCGATGAGAGCAACCTGCCGGTCGTTCGCCACACGCAGCAGGGCGTCGAGATCAGAGGCCTCACCGCCATAGTGCACGGTCAAGATCGCGCGCGTGCGATCGCTCATGTGCTGCTCGGCAGAGACGGGGTCGAGCGTCAGGGTCTGCGGGTCGACGTCGGCGAACACCGGGGTTGCGCCTCGCAAGGCCACGACGAGAGCGGTCGAGACGAAGGTGAAGCTCGGCACGACCACCTCATCACCCTCGCCCAGTTCGAGGGCCATGATCGCCAGAAGCAGGGCGTCGGTGCACGACGAGGTGAGCAGCGCGCGACGACCGGTGCGTTCACTGATGAGTCGTTCGGCGTGGGCCGTGTGGGGCCCACCCGCACCAACGTGGCCCTGTGCGATCGCGGCCGCGGCGGCGTCGGGCTCCGGGCCCAGCAGGGTGGGTACCGAGAAGCGGATCGGCGGTTCGACGCTCACGAGCGCGGCCCCGCGGGCTGCACGAGGTCGCGCAGCACGTCGATGGCTCCGCGGCTATAGCGGCCGTAGCGCCCGGCGACGAGACCGGCGATGATGCCCGGGATGCGCGCAGGCTGCCAGCGGGGCAAGTCGCGCCGGCGGGCCTCGTGCCCGTGCTTCGCCCGCGCCAGAGCGAGCCGCTCGACCGGCACGTCGAGCGTGCCCAATCGCTCGACGAGCAGTCGCGTGCGCTCGGCGAGCAGCGGCGCTCGCGCGTCGCGCGGCTCGCGAAGTTTCGCCCAGCGGTCGGCCATCGTCGGCCGACGGGCTCCGATCTCGTTGGCGCCGTGCTGGCGATAGTCGATGAGCGGCTCGGGCACGAGACGCAGGGCGTGCTCGTGTTGTGCCGCGGCGATCGCGGCCAGCCACTCGTCGTGCACCCACTCGGGCGGAAAAGGCGCAGCCTGCGCGACGAGCGAGCGCCGCAGCATGACGGTCGCACCGGTGACGAGGTTGCGGCGCAGCAGCACCGCGAAGGCGTCGCCGCCCTGCAGGCCCGCGCGCTCGGCAGCGGTGGCCTCGAGCGCATCGAGCAGCGTGAGGCCGAGTGGCGATCCGGCGGCGTCGACGAGGCGCGCGTCGGTGTGCACGAGCTGCAGGCGAGCATCCGCTTCGAAGAGAGCCACCAGGCGAGCCAGTTTGTCGGGTGCCCACACGTCGTCTTGGTCGCTGAGCGCGATGAGGTCACCCCGGCAGGCCGCCATCGCATCGGCAAAGTTGCCGACGACGCCGAGGCCGGGGCTGTGCCGACGCACGATGAGCTCGGTGGTCACGGCCGGGTCGGCTGCTCGTGCTGCGGCCACCTCGCGCTCGATAATCGCCACCGTGTCGTCGTCCGAATCGTCGTCGCCGACAACGAGCTCGAGCGGCGCCGGCCGCTGGGCGAGAACGCTGCGCACTTGCTCGGCGACGAAGCGCGCGCCGTTGAAGGTGCAGAGCGCCACCGACACAGCGGGGGTCGACGACTCGGCGGGCACGCGATCAGCCTAGGCGAGGGGCTGCGGCGCCGAGAGGCTCGACCCTGCGCCGATAGCATGTGAGCATCATGACCGCGCCACCCGAGAACGAGCATCAGCGGGTGGCCGTCGTCACCGTCGCGTTTCGTTCTGACCGCGTGCTCGGCGATTTGCTCGCCTCAGTGCAGGCGGCAAGCACGGCCCCGGTGCACGTCGTTGTGGTCGACAATCTGCCCAGCGAGGGTGCCGGTGCCCGCCGCCTGGCTGAACAGCACGGCGCTCGCTACCTGCCCCAGCCCGAGAACCCTGGTTACGGCGGCGGCATGAACGCGGGCGTCGCGGCGCTCCCCGCCAGCGTCGAATGGGTGCTCGTCTGCAACCCCGACCTCGAGCTGGGGCCGGGCAGCATCGACGCGTTGCTCGCCGTCGGCGAGGGCGACCCCGCGATCGGCAGCGTCGGCCCTGCCGTGCTCAACACCGACCGATCGATCTACCCGAGCGCGCGCAGCGTGCCCTCTTTGCGCACGGGCGTCGGTCACGCGTTGTTCGTGACGGTGTGGCAGCAGAACCCGTGGACTACGCGCTACCGGCACGACAGCGACACCGGCGAGCAACGCGACGCCGGCTGGCTTTCGGGGGCGTGCCTGCTCGTGCGGCGCGAGGCCTTCACCGAGCTCGGGGGCTTCGACGAGGGCTACTTCATGTACTTCGAAGACGTCGATCTGGGTTACCGACTCGGCCGCGCCGGGTGGCGCAATGTCTATGCGCCGCAGGCGCAGGTCATTCACACCGGGGCGCACGCGACGACGACCGAATCTGAGCGCATGATTCGCGCTCACCACGCGAGCGCCCGGCGCTTCTTGACCCGCAAGTACTCGGCAGCCTGGCTGTTCTGGCTGCGCTGGGGTCTGTCTGCAGCACTGCGCTTTCGCGAAGAGTGGGTGGTGCGTCGGTCGCGCTGACCGACGGATGCCCGCTCAGTCTTTCTCGTCGACCAACGCCTTCTCGTAGTGCTCGGTCACGGTGTCAGCGTCGCCCACCTCGCGCAGCGTGCCCTTGTTGAGCCACGCCACCTGGTCGCACATCTCGCGAATCTGCGGCAGTGAGTGCGAGACGAGAATCACGGTCTTGCCGTCGCGCGTGAACTCGAGAAACTTCTGGCGCGACTTCTCTCGAAAGGCGCCGTCACCGACGGCGAGCACCTCGTCGACGACGAGGATGTCAGGGTTGGTGTGCACAGCGACCGAGAACCCGAGGCGCACATACATGCCCGACGAATAGTTCTTCACCGGCTGGTCGATGAACTTCTCGACGCCGCTGAACTCGACGATGTCGTCAAAACGCTCATCGACCTCGCGGCGCTTCAGGCCAAGAATCGACGCATTGAGGTACACGTTCTCGCGACCGCTCAGCTCGGGGTGAAAGCCCGAGCCGACCTCGAGCAGCGACGCTGCCTTGCCGCGCAGCGTGATCGAGCCTGCGTCGGGGTGATAGATGCGGGCGAGCGTTTTCAGCAGCGTCGACTTGCCCGAACCGTTGCGGCCGATGAGCCCGAACGTCTGGCCCTCGGGCACATCGAAACTGACGTCGCGCACGGCCCAGAACTCTTCGGCGACGGTCTTGCGACCGCGCATGACGGCAGACTTCAGGGTCTGGTTGCGCTCGCGATAGAGCTTGAACTTCTTCGACACGTTGTCGACGACGACGGCAGAATTCTCGCTCACAGTAGCTCGGCCAATCTCTTCTCGTTGCGCGAGAACACCAGGTAGCCGAGTGCGAACACCACGCCCGACACAGCGACGATGAACAGCGTGTCGTCGAGCGCCGGCCACCGGTTGTCATACATCAGATTGCGGAACACCTCGACGAAGCGTTCCATGGGGTTCAAGCGGTAGACCACAATGACCCAATCGCCGAGGTCACGCGCGGCGTTCTCGACGAGCGAGATCGGGTAGATGATCGGCGTCAGGTACATCCACATCTGCAGCACGATCGTCGTGAAGTGCTGGGTGTCTCTGAAGTGCACGTTCGTGATCGCGAGCATCATCGCAACGCCGACGGCGAAGAACGCGAGCGTCACCATGACGAGCATCACGATCGGAATCCACCAGATCGGCCACCCGCCGAAGAGCTGCAGCGCCAGCAGCAGCACGCCCATCTCGATCAGCCAGGTGAACCCCACCGAGGCCATGACCGAGAACGGCAGGTGCATGCGCGGAAAGTAGACCTTCTTGATGAGCCCCGAGTTGGTGACCATCGAGTTCAGGCCGCCGTTGACGACGCGCGAGAAGTAGAGCCAGGGCAAGAGCCCGCACATGAGCCAGAGCGGGTAGATGTCAAGACCGCTCGGGTCACCGATGTTCGGCCGCGCGCGAAAGATGAACGAGAAGACGACCGTGTAGACGAGCATCGTCGCGATGGGGTTCAGCAACGACCACAATTGGCCGAGCACCGTGCGACGGTACTGGCCCTTCACCTCACGCATCGTGAGGTTGTACAGAAGCTCGCGCGTGGCGAACAACTCTTTCAGATAGGTCATGGATGCTCTCGTGACGTCGATACGGCCCGCCACAGTCTAAGCGAGCGCACCCGAACAGCAGTCCGCAGGCGCATCACGCGTCGTCGGCGCCCTCTGCGCGTGAAAGCGACCACAGCTGGTCGAGCGTGATCCGCTGCACCGCGCAGCCGAACCGCCGCTGGGCGAGCTGCCGAGCAAAGTCGCCGGTGACAAGCGAGTCGCCTCCGCTCGAACCGCTCATGAGCATGACCCGGGTCGTGCGCACCCCGTGCTGCTCGGCGAGCCCGAGCAGGCAGCCGTCGCCCCAGACCACGGTCACCGCCGCATCGACCTCTTCGCCTCGCGCGGCGATCTCGATGGCGTCGCCCGCATCGACGGCGCTGTGCAGCAGCTCGGCGTAGGCGAGCTCTTGGGCCCCGCCCCGAAAACCGGGCGCGTGCAGAATGCCCGTGCGTCGCCCGGCTGAGCGCTCGGCGCGCAGAAAGCCGCGCACGGCCGCGCGCTCAGCGTCGAGCATCTTGCCCTTGCGCGCGTCGAGCACGATCAGAGTGTCGACGCGTCCGCGGTGGGTGCTCTCGCCCGAGATAAGCGGCGGAGCCACGAACGGGCGCGACTGTGCCGTCTCGCCCACTGAGACCGCCGACGGCAGCCGCACTGCGGTGCCGCTTGCCGCGGTCGACTCGTGCCACCGGCGGTAGGCGCTGCGGTAGGAGACGCGCGAGGGGTGGGTCCAGCCGTCGGCGAGGTCGCTGCCGCTCAGCGAACCCGTATCGAAGCGCATGAGCATGAGCGGCCCCCGCGTCATGAGGTGCGGAACCTCAATGCCGAACGCCCGGC
>JBBQKE010000011.1:0-13124 GCA_038326585.1 Actinomycetales bacterium
CATCGTCTTCACCGTGCTCGCCATGGGTGCGGCGATCGCCGCCGCCGTGCGAGGTCTTCCTCTCTATTGGTGGATGTCCGGCGCCAGCGCCACGGCCGCGCTCTGGTGCTTTTGGTACGTGCTCGGGGTCGATTCACCCGAGGCCCATCTGCTACCGCCGACCATCGGCACTGCGGCGGTCGCCGCCGTGCTCACGGTGCGTGGCGCCCCTCGAGCTCGGCTCTACGGTGGAGCGCTGCTCGCCGCCATCATCCCGCTGCTCGGGGTGCTCGCGCTCGATGTCGTCACCTCACCCGGGCGCGCGGTCGGGCTCGTGGCCGCGTCGGTCGTGCTGGCGGTGCTCGGGGCGATCATCCGCAGTCCGCATGTCATTGACAGTCGCGTGGGGGCGCTCGCCGCGCCAACGCTGCTCGCCGCGATCGCCGCCGGACTCGCCGGGGCCGTGCAGGCGTCACGCATCGGGCTCGGCGTAGACGACGTCGCGTGGGCGATTCCCACCATTCTCGTCGTCATGGTCGTCGCACTATCGGGTGCCGTGCCCGCGGCCGTCGCCGGGCTCGTGCTCGCGCGAACCGCTGATCCGCATCGACGGCGATGGGCGATCGTGCCGGCGATCTCTGCTTTCACGCTCGCGAGCTGGACGGCGATCGAGATCGACGCGTTCACCGTGGCCGTGCTGTGGGCGCTCATGCTCGCCTTGCTCGTCGCGATGGCCGCGGCGGTGGCTCGCGAGCGCCGGGGCCCGACCTCGTTGCCGCGCACGTGGGTGTTGTTCGCGCTCGCCCTCGCGACCGCGATCGTGGCGTGGAGCACGCGCGACTTCGTGCGGGTCGAAGCCTTCTCGCTGCCCCTCGGCGCGATGCTGCTCGTGGCGGGCGCGATCGCGCTTCGAACCACGGCCGCATCACCCGCGCCGCTGCACCACTGGCCAATGGGTCGCACCGGCTCATGGCCCTTGCTCGCGCCCGGCATCGTCGTGCTGGTGCTCGCCTCGATGCTCGCGACCGCGACTGATCCGCAGACGTGGCGCGCCGTGCTGGTCATGGGCATCGCTCTCGTGGCCATCCTCGTAGGAGTGCGGTGGCGGCTCGCGGCACCCTTCGTGCTCGGCCTGCTCGTGCTGCCGATCGAGAACGTGCTCGCCTTCTCGGTGCAAATCGGGCGCGGCATCGAGGCCATGCCGTGGTGGATCACCCTCGCTGTGGTCGGGCTCGTGCTACTCGTGATCGCCGTCGGTTCCGAGCGTCGCGGGGGCGAGTCGGGCGAGACGACGGCGCGCTTGCGCGACCTGCGCTGATCCACTGTCCGGCGCGAGGTTTCGTCTGTGACGCCCCGGCTCGCGTCGCGGTCGGCAGCTAGACGACGCCCAGGTACTTGTTCTGCACCTCGGGATCGTGTGCGATCTCATGAGCCGTGAGATCGGCCGCGATACGGCCGTTGACCATCACGAGAATGCGGTCGCAGAGTTCGGTCGCGAAGCGAAGGTTCTGCTCAATGAGCAACACCGACTGACCCTCGCCCACCAGTCGCCTGAACACCTCGGCGAGATGGTCGACAATCGCTGGTGCCAAACCCTCGCTCGGTTCGTCCATCACCAGCAGGCGCGGGTTCGACAGCAGCGCACGCCCGATCGCGAGCATCTGCTGCTCACCGCCCGAGAGTTCGGCGCCACCGTTGCGCTTGCGCTCTGCCAGTCGGGGAAAGAGCTCGTAGACCCCATCGACGTCCCACCGAGCGCCGCGCACCTTCTTGACCATGGTCAGGTGCTCATGCACCGTCAGCGACGGAAAGATGCGCCGGCCCTGCGGTACGTAGCCGATGCCGGCGCGGTTGATCTGGTGCGGTTGCTTGCCGACGATCTCGTTGCCCTCGAAGCGCATCGAGCCGCTCATGATGGGCAAGAAGCCCACGATGGCGTTCGTCAGGGTCGACTTTCCCATGCCATTGCGGCCCACCATGCCGAGTGGCTCGTGCCCCATGCTGAACGAGACATCTTGCAGCACGTGCACACGTCCGTAGGCAACGTTGAGGTTCTCAACCTCGAACACCGTCTCGCCGCGCGGGCCGGTGGGAATCAGGTCGTGGATGTTCGGGGCCGGGGTGTTCTGGCCCGCAGGTTCAGGCGACATCGGCAACAGAACCTCCCAGGTAGATCTCTCGGACCAATTCAGACTCGCGAATCTGCTGCGGGGTGCCCTCGAGAATCTTCTCGCCATCGTGCATCACGATGACCCGGGTGGCCACCGCAAGCGCGATGTCCATGTCGTGCTCGATGAGCAACAGGCTGATTTCTTCGGGCAACTCGCGCAAGAGTGCGATCAGGTGAGTTCGCTCCGCCGGCGAAAATCCCGCCGCCGGTTCATCGAGCATCAAGATGCGTGGCTCGAGAGCGAGCGCCATAGCCAATTCGAGCTGGCGCTGCTCGCCGTGCGATAGGTCGACGACGATCGAGGGGCCGCGCCCTCCCAGGCCGACACGATCGAGCAGGCGGCCGACACGATCCCATCTGGCCTCATCACTGCGCTTGGGTCGCAGCCATCGGCCGCGGAACTCGTTTCCTCCCAGCGCGATGAAGACGTTCTCGGCGACCGTCAGGTTTTCGAAAAGCCGCGACGTTTGAAACGTGCGAGCGAGTCCGCGGCGGGCACGCTGGGCCGCAGGCATCCGGGTGACGTCGTCACCGAACAGTTCAATGCGGCCTGCGGTCGCACGATAGGTACCCGCAATGCAGTTGAAGAGCGTCGACTTGCCCGCGCCATTCGTGCCGATGACGCTGATGCGTTCGCCGACCCCCAGTGTGAGGCTGACGTCGCGCATGGCCTTCAGCCCGCCGAAATGCTTCGACACGTCATTGACGCGGAGCGCGAGCATGTCATTCATATCGTTCTCCTCTCGACGGGATGGTGTGGTGAGTGGTGCATCCGCTGGCCGGGTGCTGAGTGCACCCGGCCAGCGGTTGCGATAGTGCTGAGTGACAGCGTGGTGCTTAGAGGTCGCCGCAGCTCTCGAAGCGGTCGTACACCGTTGTTCCTTGCGCGACACCGCTGGCCGACTCGATCGTGTTGAGCACGAGCGACCCATCGGCTGCCTCGACAACTTCATTCAAGAAGTTGTCTACGACCGCCTGGCGGTTGGCGTCCATCGTGATGGGCCCAGTCGGGCTCTCCCACGACGTGCTGCCGAGCGCGTCACGCAGTGCCGCGTGCTCGTCGCTCAGGTCGCCGTCGGTGGCCTCAAGACCCAGCACCAGCGACTCGAAAGAGACGTAGTAGAGGATCGAGAAGATCGACGGGCTCGGGAAGGCGTTCGGCTGCGTGGAGTACTCCGCCACGAAGTCTGCCCAGACAGGGTTGTCGTAGTCGGCACCGGGAACCGGGCCTCCGGAGATCATGCCCACGGCGACGCCTGCGATGTTCGCATCGCCTGACAGAGCCGTGGTGTCGACCGCGATCGTTCCACCCACGAGAGGCTTCCCCACACCGTTCGTCACAGCCTGCGACAAGAAGCTCGCCGCGTCAGCGCCACCGAGCCCTGTGTATACCGCGTCGGTCTCGGCCGGAATCTGCGAGATGATCGTGGCGTAGTCGGTGGTGCCGACCGGCACCCACGACGCACCCGTAATCGTGCCGCCCGCCGCGCAGAACTCGGCGAAGAATCCGCCAGCGTTGTCGTAGGGGAACGAGTAGTCCTCGGCGAGCAGGTAGATCGAGTCGTAGCCCTTCTCTTCAAAGGCATAGGTTCCGAGCCCGCCCATCCACATGGCCGAGTCGCCGTGGAAGCGGAAGAAGTTATCCGCGCCCTCGAGCGTCATGCCGACCGGGCTGGCCGAGCCGTTCACGAACGTGACCTCGGGCACGGTGAGGGCGTACTGAACGACCGTTTCACCCTCATCGCCCGACACCGGACCGAAGACGATGTCGACACCCTCGTTCTCGACGAGCCGTCGAACCTGCGTCTGCGCCGACGCGGTCGTGCCGTCGGTGCCTGCGTAGATGATCTCTACCTGCTGGCCAGCGATCTCGCCACCGTCGATCGTGCCGCCGCGCGCCTCCATCGCCACGCCAATGGCGGCCTTCGCTTCGTCCATACCGAACGCAAGGTTTCCCTCACTGGTGGCGAGAACACCGATCTTGATGACTCCGTCGCCGGTGTCACCGCCATCGCCGTCCGGGTCGCCTGCTGCGGTACATCCGGTCGCGACCAGGAGCAGTGAGCCCCCGAGCGCGAGGGCCGCTGCCAGCCCCTTTTTCTGTCGCATCATCGCTTCTTTCCTTCCGTGATTGCATGCTCCGCCGGCTGGGTAGCCGACGGGTCTTGCGAAGACCCATCGCTGTCGGTCGCTGTGCGACGGCGACGGTTGATGAGCCGCTTCACCTGCTGGCCGATACCGGCAAGACCTGCCGGTGCGAAGAGCAGGATGAGAATGAACACGAGGCCCGTGAGCGCCGTGTATAGCTCGGTGAACGACTGCGCGAAGTTCGACAGGAGCGTCAAGACCAATGCTCCGATGAAGACTCCGCCGAGCGAGCCGATTCCGCCGATGACCGCGACGACCAGCACGTCGAGCGTGGAGCCAAGACTGACGACGTTGGGGTCGACCTGGGCACGATCGAGCACGAGCACAATGCCGCCGATCGACGCGATGAACCCTGCGAACGTCGTCGCCGCAATGCGGTATGCGTTGACGTTGTAGCCAAGGGCCTTCATACGCTCTGGGCTGTCGCGCACGCCCTCCAGCGCGAGCCCGAAGGTCGAGCCCGCGACATAGCGACAGAGCAGGTAGCAGAGCACCGCGATCGCGACCGCGAAGTAGTAGAAGGTCGTGACGTCGTTCAGGTCAATGAGACCAAAGTCTGGGCGGCGAATCGGTGCGAGCCCTCGGCTGGCGCCGGTCACCTCGATAGCCTGCGAAGCCCACGAAAAGAAGACCTGGCCGATGGCGAGAGTGATCATGAGGAAGTAGATCGCCTTGGTGCGCGCTGCGATGAGTGCGATCACGAAGGCCGCGAATGTGCCGACAACAATGCCGACGAGTGCGCCGAGCACAAAGTCTTGCTGCAACGTCACGACCATGTAGCCCACGCCGTACGCCGAGATGCCCGCGATCGTGACTTGCGCGAGCGACAGCAGGCCGACATAGCGGTTGAGGAAGACGAGGCTCATCGCGATAATGCCGAGCCAGATCGACTTGACACCAATGTTCGGAAGCCAGAACCGCGGGCGATCGACGATGAACGGAAAAATCAGCACGAGCAACATAACGACGGAGACGATGGCCCAGGGCAACCAGCGAGAGACGCCCGTGGGCTTCGGCACGAAGAGTGCAGATCGGTCAGCCATCAGACGGTCCTTCCAAGAAGGCCCTGGGGGCGGATGGCGAGCACGATGACCATGAGCGCGAAGGTCAGCACGAGTGCATAAGTCGGCGCGTAGACGATGCCGAATTGCGACACGAGGCCGACGAGCACGGCCCCAATCGCCGCCCCGGGAATCGACCCCATGCCCCCGACGATGACGACGACGAGCGAGTAGAGCAGGTAGACCCCGTCTTGACCGGGCAACAGGGGAAAGAGCGTGCCGCCGATCACGCCGGCGATCGCAGCGAGCGCGGAGCCCACGACGAAAACGATCGCGAAAATCACCCGAACGTTAATGCCTGTGGCTCCGGTCATCGGGCTATCGTCAACACCAGCGCGCACCACCGAACCGAACCGGGTGCGGCTGATGACGAGGGCGAGAGTGACCCCAATCACCACCGCGATGAGCAAAACAAGAAGCCGCAAGACGGGGTACGACCCCACGACAGGAAGTGAGACTGATGCGACCTGCAGCTCAGGGTCGATCGGAACCTGCGTTGCTGTGCCGCCGAAGGTCGCGAGCATGAGGTCGGTTCCGATGAGCGATACGCCCAACGTGATCAGCGCGACGCGCATGTCATCGTCTTGGAATCGACGGATCAAGACCTGATGAATAAACAAGCCGACCAGGCCGATCACAATGGCAGCGCCCAGAACACCCAAGAACCAGTTGCCGGTGTCACGCGCGATGACGTATCCGACATAGCCGCCGAGCAGGTAGCTCGTGCCGTGCGCCATCGTGATGACGCGCATGAGCCCGAAGATCAGCGTCAATCCGCTGGCGACGAGAAAGTACACGCCAGCCTGCGTCAACCCGTTCTGGGTTATCAGCAGGATCTGGTCCACAAACTCTCCACGACTCTGTGTAAGGGTGACAGTTATCTCGCATCCAGACTGGGACACGAAACTGTATCCCTATCTGTATACAAGTGCTTGTACACTAGCGTTACGGTCCCGGCGATGTCAACGAACTCCCCGCGACATCGCCCTCCAGCGCACTGAAGCGAGAGGAAAGTACATGCCAGCCTCAGACGGTTCCCTCGGCGTCGCCGCCATCGGCTACGCCTTCATGGGCAAAGCGCACTCCGGTGCGTGGAGAAACGTCAATTCCTACTTCGACGGACCAGGCGTTCGGCAACAGGTACTCGTGGGCCGTAACGGCGCTGCGGTCGCCGGTGCAGCAGAGCGATTCGGCTGGGCGGAGTCAGAGACCGACTGGCGAGCGGTGCTCGAGCGTGACGACATCGACATCGTCGACGTCATGACTCCCGGCCACTTGCACGCTGAGATCGCCATCGCCGCGCTCGCGGCGGGCAAGCACGTGATCGTCGAGAAGCCCATTGCGAACACTCTCGCTGAAGCTGAAGCGATGGCTTCTGCATCCGCAGCGGCGCCATCCCAGCACGCCATCGTGAACTTCAACTATCGGCGCGTGCCAGCGATCGCTCTCGCCAAGCAGCTCATCGACGAGGGCCGCATCGGCGCGATTCGCCACGTTCGCGCGAGCTACCTTCAAGACTGGCTCTCTGACCCGACCTCCCCCATGAGTTGGAGGCTTCGCAAGTCAGAAGCGGGCTCCGGGGCTCTCGGAGACTTGGGCTCGCACCTCACCGACCTTCTGCTGCACCTGACGGGCGACTCGGTCGCCGAGGTCAACGGTGGCATGCAGACCTTCGTCACTCATCGCCCGAGCGGTGAGAGCGGTAGCGGAGCGATCGGTGGCTCCGGCCAGGGCGGCCCCCTCGAGGCGGTGACGGTCGACGATGCCGCCTGGGGCACCCTTCGACTCACTGGTGGCGGTGTGGCCCAACTCGAGGTCACTCGCTTCGCGCGCGGCCGCAAGAACGGCCTGCGCTTCGAGATGTTCGGCGAGCGCGGCTCGCTGCTCTTCGATCTCGAGAATCTCAACGAACTGTGGTTCTTCGATGGCGATGCCACCGCGGGCGAGCAAGGCTTCACCCGCATTCTGGTGACCGAAGCGAACCACCCGTGGGTGGGCGCGTGGTGGCCCGACGGTCACATCATCGGTTGGGAGCACACGTTCACTCACCAGTTCGCGCAGCTGATCGTCGACATCCGCGACGGGCGTCCCTCCACACCGAGCTTCGCTGATGGTCTCGCCGTGCAGCGGGTTCTCGACGCAATCGAACGCTCCGCTGGCGACAGCGGTGCACTCGTGCGCCTGTGACCCCCGCTCGAAGCACATCCTCACCCCCCTCCCCTCACCCAGACAAAGGAGTCGCCATGTCTCACCCCGTAACCCTGTTCACCGGCCAGTGGGCCGACCTGCCGCTCGAAGAGGTCGCGCGCCTGGCGAGCGAATGGGGCTTTGACGGTCTCGAGCTCGCCTGCTGGGGCGACCACCTCGACCCGTGGCTCGCCGCCGAAGACGACGCCTACGTGCAATCGCGCCTCGACATTCTCAAGAAGTACGACCTGCAGCTCTTCGCGATCTCGAACCACCTCAAAGGTCAAGCGGTCTGCGACGATCCGATCGACTTTCGACACCAGGCGATCGTCGGTTCGAAGGTGTGGGGTGATGGCGACCAAGAGGGTGTGCGCCAGCGCGCCGCCGAAGAGATGAAGAAGACGGCAATCGCTGCTCGCAAACTGGGCGTCGATACCGTGGTCGGGTTCACCGGATCGAAGATCTGGCAGTACGTGGCGATGTTCCCGCCCGTGGGTCAAGACGTGATCGACGCCGGCTACGACGACTTCGCCGCTCGGTGGAACCCCATTCTCGATGTCTTCGACTCAGAGGGCGTGCGCTTCGCCCACGAGGTTCACCCGAGTGAGATCGCCTACGACTACTGGACCACTGTTCGCACTCTGGAAGCCATCGGCCACCGCCCCGCATTTGGACTGAACTGGGACCCGTCGCACATGGTCTGGCAGGGCCTCGACCCGGTCGCGTTCATTCTCGACTTCGCCGACCGTATCTACCACGTCGACTGCAAAGACACGCGCATGCGCATGGGCAACGGACGCAATGGCGTCTTGGGGTCACACCGACCCTGGGCCGACCCGCGTCGCGGCTGGGACTTCGTCTCGACGGGCCGCGGCGATGTTCCGTGGGAGGACGCGATGCGCGCCTTGCGTGCCATCGGCTACACGGGTCCGATCTCGGTGGAGTGGGAAGACGCCGGCATGGATCGGCTCGATGGCGCGCCCGCGGGTCTGGCCTACGTCAGGTCGCTGCTGTGGGATGCCCCTGCCGGGTCGTTCGACGACGCGTTCGCGTCGAAAGACTGACGCGCTCACGTGGAGAATAGGGTCGGGGTGCCCGCGGAAGCGGCCCCCGACCCTCTTGACGCGGCGCTAGTCGCCGAAGAACATCGCTGCCGTAGCGAGCAGATCGAGAATGCGCTCGCGCATGTGCTCGATGTGCTCATGCACTGCAGGCTCGATCGAGTCGTAGTCCTTATTGATGATCGCCTCGGCCAGCACGACATGCTCGTCGGAACACACGATGAGCCGTGACTGGAGAGAAGGTGAATGCAGCCAGAACCGCTGGACGCGCCTGCGCGTCTCTTTGACCGCGTCGGCGACCAACACGTTGCCGGCGATGCTGTTGAGCAGACGGTGAAACGCCAGATCAGCCTCTGACCATGCAGCACTATCGTCATCGCTGGCCGCCTGACGCATTGCTTCGATCGACTCGCGCAAAGCCGCGGCCTGGTCTGGCTGCAGGCGATCAGCGGCTCGCTTCGCAATGTAGGTGTCGAGCACCACGAGTAGATCACACGCGTCGTTCGCCTCTTGCACGGTCAGCTGCGAGACGGTGAAGCGCGCGTTGTCGGTGCGCTTGACGAGCCCTTCTTTTTCGAGTCTTTGCAACGCCTCACGCACCGGGGTGCGCGAGATGCCCAGTTGGGCAGCGATGCGGTTCTCAGACAGCGGAGCACCCGTGCGCACGCGGAACGCTGTGATCTCGGCGAGGAGGAAATCGTAGGCGCTCTGAACCCGCGATGGCTCGTCATGAGCGACCGTCATTTACGCCTCCTCGTTCATTTTTGCATTGCGATTGTGTCACATGCCGCCGGGGGAATCGGGTCGACCCCCGGCGGCAGGGCTTTGGCTACATCACGCGATCGACGAACTCGCGATCGTGCACCTCAACGGGAACGGTCATGAGCTCGAGAATGCCGCGCGCCGTGTGTTCGGAGTAGCGCCGGAAAGCCTCAAAGCCCTTCTCCGGAGTGGCGCGCATCGGGTTGCCGATGATGCCGTTGTCGACGAACTCGTGGTGATCCATCGGGAAGGTGAAGTACTGGTAGCCCTCGAACTCGGTATCGGGCATCCCGTCATCCTTCTTGAAGGCGTCGGGCAAGAATTCGGGCGTGTGCGCTCGCGTGTCAACGGCGCGCTCCATGCGCACCAGTTCAGGCCGCCAGGCCATGTCTTGCGAGGTCTCGAGCTCGCTCGAGTGCCAGCCCGGAGTCTCCTCCGGCGGGTTCTCGAGCAGGCCCTTGAGAATGCCTTCGTAGCGTTCCATGAACGGCTTCACGAACGAGATCATGGCGCCCGTCTCGTACCGCAGGCGGCGCAGCACCGGGTCGACGACCTTCAGGTTCGACCCGTGGCCGTTGATGAAGATGATGCGGTTGAAGCCGTGGTGAATCAACGACCGCGCCACGTCGTACATGAGGTTGGTCAGCGTGCTCGAGCGCACCGTGATCGTTCCGCGTCCTTCGCCGACGCCATACATGTGCTGCGGCGAGTATCCGGTCCAGATCGGTGGAGTGTGCAGAACGCCTATGGCCTCGGCGATGCGCTCGGTGATCTCGATCGCCGTGATCGTGTCGGTGTAGAGCGGCAGGTGGGGGCCGTGCTGTTCGGTCGATGCCATGGGCACGAGCACCGTGTCTTTTGTCTGCAGGTACTCCGCGATATCGACGAACGACAGGTAGGCGAGGTTCCACGAGACGAACTTCGACCGAAAGTCTTCGTCTCCTTCTGTCAGGTGAGCGATCTCGCGCTCGTACCCGGAAGATTCTGATCGGACCATGGGCATGGTGGGTGCTCCTTAGCGGTGGGTGATGGGTCGTAGGACGGTCTGGTGGGCGGGAAGTCAGTCAAGCGGTGTCGAGGCGGCCTCGTAGTCGCGCATCATCGTGACGAAACGATCGGCAGCGATTCGCCCGAGCTCGGGGTCGTTGATGTGGAGGTCGACACTCTCGATCGGGATGTCATCGCGAAGGTGCTCGCGCAGACTGGCGAGATACAGGGCGTCACCCTCGGGATCCCAAAAGACCCCCGTCGGGGTGGCGGGAATAGAGAGGCCCTGCGTGGGAAAGATGACGTGCACCGGACCGGTCGAAGGATTCACTCGTTCGGCGAAGAGTCGACCGAGCTCGCGCTTCTCGTCGTGCGTGGCACGAATCAGGGTGTATTCGGGGTTGTGATCGTAGGCCGGCCGATCACGCATCGAGGTCGGGATCGTGGCCGGCGCCCACACCGAGAAGTCATTGCACCCCGGCAGCACAACCTGCGGCAGGCCCAAGCGACCGACGACGCTCAGTCGATCGGGACCACCGTCGTGGATGCCACCGACGAGCGGGTCGTAGATCTCGTTCGTCGTGTAGTCGACCACACCGATGAACAGGCCAGCCTTGGCAAGGTCCTCCATCGCCGGGCCTCCGACCCCGTTGCTGTGGAACACCACCGTCTCGTAGCCGCATTCTTCGAGGCGCTGCTTCATCGCCCCGACGGCCGTTGTCGTGTTGCCGAGCATCGTCGCGGCCACGTAACGCTTGCCGGGGGAGGCCGGTTCGAGCGGATGCCCGCTGGAGAGCATCCCCTTCATCGCCGCTGCGACGTTGTCGAGAACGGTGGTCAGTACCGGGTTCAGGCCCAGAATGTCGACGACCGAATGCACGACGAAGACATCCTTGAGGCCGACATAGGGACCGAACTCGTGATGGCCACTCGCGGTGGGTGCGACGACGATCTTCGGCACCCCAACGGGGAGCTCCTGGATCGCCGCCGCCCCCATCACCGAGCCAACCCCACCGACGGCGATTCCGCCGACAAGTTGACCGGTTGCGAACTGCTCTCGCACGAAGTCGGTGACGAGGTCGCGCATCGTGTCGACTGCGCGACCTCGCGTGCCAGACGCCTGCAGCTCGGCGAGGGTGATGCCGCCCCGCCGAGCCAACTCGTCATGACTGACGTCGGGCACGATTCCCACCGGCTCTCCGAGGATTCCGGTGTCGACCACCAGCGTGTCGATTCCGAGAGCGTTCAGCCGGTCTCGCAGGTACGCCACTTCGACACCCTTGGTGTCAAGGGTGGCGGCGATGACGACCTTGCCCACGGCTACGGCTCTTGGTGATCGACGGGTCGTCGACTAGAAGACGTTGTCGACGAGCGGCAGCAGAGTCTTCGCGTGCTCTTCATAGAGCCACGTGTAGTACTCCTCCGTCAGAATCGACGACCCGTGATCGATGATGAACTTCAGCTGCTCTTCATCGATCTCAAGGTTGTCGAAGTTCGTCTCGAGCGCGTTCGGGTACTTGTTGGCGGGGGTGCGGTCGACCGGCGCCACGAACTCGGCCGTGAGTGCACCGGTGTAGCCGATCTCATCGAGCACGCCGACGAACTCGGCCCAGTCATAGTCACCGTAGCCAGCGGGCATGCGGTTGTTGTCGGCGACGTGTACATCGACCAGCTTGTCTTTGCCCACCAGGCGAATGGCGTCGTAGAGGTTCGATTCCTCGATGTTGATGTGGAAGGCGTCGAGCACTACACCAAGGTTGGGGCCGACCGCGTCGCACAGTGCCAGCGCCTGCTCAGCGCGAGTAATGAGGTATGACTCGAACCGGTTCAGCGGTTCAATGCCGACGCGCACGCCTTTCTTCTCGGCGAACTCGTAGACCTCCTTGGTGCCGTCGACGAGCCACTGCCACTCGTTCTCGATCGTCGAGTCGGGTGAGATCTTGCCGACGGTACCGGGCACGAGCGTCAGAATCTGACCGTTGAGGTCACTGACGAGCTGAATGCAGTCTTTGACGTACTGCACGCTCTCGGCCCGCTTTGCTTCGTCGGCCGACTGCATATTGCGCTTGTCGACCATGAGGGTGACCGAGCCCCAGCACTTCATGTTGTAGCGGTCGAGCAGCTCGTTGACGTGCTTCGGGTCATACTTCTCGGGCTCTCCCGAGATCTCGATCGACTTGAACCCGAGCTTCGAGAGACGCGCGAGGG
The DNA here is from genome assembly GCA_038326585.1 of Actinomycetales bacterium. Lineage (GTDB taxonomy): Bacteria > Actinomycetota > Actinomycetes > Actinomycetales > Microbacteriaceae > Microcella. The sequence goes on from JBBQKE010000011.1 coordinate 12,564, forward strand.
TGACCTCGATCGGCTCCTGGCGCATCCAGTTGTGAGAAGAAAGGTGCATCACACTCTCCTTTGAGTCATGGCACTTGGGTGCCGTTTGGGTGTCGTGCCTTCGGTCTTCAGTTGTGCATGAGGGGCAAGCCGGTCAGAGTCGTGGCCCGCGAGGCGGCCCAAACCCCAGCTTGCCCGGGTTCATGATCCCGTTGGGGTCCCACGCCTGTTTGATCTCACGGATGAGATCGAATCCGGCCCCCAGCTGCGGCCGCATGAAACGCCCGAGCTTAATGCCGACGCCGTGGTGGTCGTTCAACACCGCACCGTGAGCGATTCCGGCCATAATTCCCGCGTCCCATAGACGGTCATGCAATTCCATCGCTTCGGCGGGGTCGCTCGGTGGCTCGTCAACGTAGAAGCGGTCATAGAGCATTGAGCCCCAGTCATACCAGTGGGAGAGGTGAGCGGTGTATCGCGCCCCATACTGAGCGCCGAACTCGCGTTCGATCACTTCTTTCTTCGCTCGGTAGATCGCGGGGAGGTCTTTGAATCGTGCCACCTGGTCAAAGGTGCCGTACA
>JBBQKE010000012.1:0-13026 GCA_038326585.1 Actinomycetales bacterium
GAGCAACGGCACGCCCGCGCGTAGCAGTTCGAGCGTGGGCGCAAAGTGCTCTTCGTTGGGCAGGCTGACGGTGACAAGGTCGGGATGCTCAGTCTCGAGCATCTGTGCGATCGAGGTGTAGGCGCGCGTGCCGTACGCGGCCGCGCGCGCGGCAGTGCGTTCGGGGGTTCGGCCCACAACGCCCACGAGCTCGGTGTCGACCCGCTCGCTGATCATGCGGGCGTGCTGGGCGCCCCAGCCACCGGCCCCGACCACGGCGACGCGCAACGGCGCGACATCGCGAGCCCCGGGCCGTTCAATGTTGAGTGCGCTGCCTGCCACGATGACTCCCTCGTCGTCGGCGGGCCTCCCGCCGTTCGCCACGCTACAACCCTGCCCGCCGATAGGGTGGAGACGTGACTGAGATCGAGATCGGGCGGGCGAAACGCGGACGCAGGGCGTACTCGTTCGACGACATTGCGGTGGTGCCCAGCCGGCGAACGCGCGACCCCGAGGTGGTGTCGCTGGGCTGGAGTATCGACGCACTCTCCTTCAACATCCCCGTCATCGCCGCTCCGATGGATTCGGTCGTGAGCCCGCAGACCGCGATCACGATCGGTCGTCTCGGCGGCCTCGGCGTGCTCGACCTCGAGGGTCTCTGGACCCGCTACGACGACGCAGAGGCGCAACTCGCTCGCGTTCGCGACCTCGCCGACGAGGGCGCGACGGCTGAGATGCAGCGCATCTACGCCGAGCCGATCAAGCCCGAGCTCATCGCGACGCGGCTCGCCGAGATTCGCGCGGCGGGTGTTCCCGTCGCGGCCGCGCTCAGCCCGCAGCGCACGCAAGAGCATCACCAAGCGGTCATCGACGCGGGAGTCGACCTGTTCGTCATCCGTGGCACGACGGTGAGCGCCGAGCACGTGAGTAACGAGCGCGAACCGCTCAACCTGAAGAAGTTCATCTACGAGCTCGACGTGCCCGTCGTGGTGGGGGGTGCCGCGACCTACACTGCGGCGCTGCACCTCATGCGCACGGGTGCGGCCGGAGTGCTTGTTGGGTTCGGAGGCGGGGCTGCATCGACCACGCGGCTCAGCCTGGGCATCCACGCACCGATGGCCACGGCAGTCAGCGACGTCGCCGCTGCGCGACGCGACTACCTCGACGAATCGGGCGGTCGCTATGTGCACGTCATCGCCGACGGCGGCCTCGGCACGAGCGGTGACATCGTCAAGGCGGTCGCGATGGGCGCAGACGCGGTCATGCTGGGCACCGCGCTCGCGCGGGCGACGGATGCTCCGGGCGGCGGGTGGCACTGGGGCGCCGAGGCGCACCACCCCGAGCTTCCCCGCGGACGGCGGGTGCACGTGGGCCAGCTCGCCGCGCTGGAGCAACTGTTGTTCGGTCCGAGCGTCACCGCCGACGGCCAGGTCAATCTCATGGGTGCCCTGCGGCGGTCGATGGCGACGACGGGATACTCCGATCTGAAAGAATTTCAAAGGGTCGACGTCGTCGTCGCTCCGTACACGGCGGGCAGATAGCGCCCGCTGCTCTCCGAACGCCGGGAGGAATCATGGCTCGCACTGTCACCCGCTCGTCGAAGCTCGGCCCCGACGAGCGCGCTTCGGCCATTGAACGCTTGAAGACGAAAGAGCTTGACGTGCTCGTCGTGGGCGGCGGCATCGTCGGCACCGGCGCAGCGCTCGACGCTGTGACCCGCGGCCTCAGCACGGGCATGCTTGAGCAGCGCGACTGGGGTAGCGGCACCTCGAGCCGCTCGTCGAAACTCGTGCACGGCGGAATCCGGTATCTCGAGCAGCTCGACTTCAGGCTCGTGCGCGAAGCGCTGCTCGAGCGCGGACTGCTGCTGCAGCGGCTCGCGCCGCACCTCGTCAAACCGGTGAAGTTCCTGTTTCCCCTCACGAAGCCGTTCATCGAGCGGGCCTACATCGGCGCCGGCATGGCGCTCTACGACGTATTCAGCTACACCGGCGGACGCCCGCCGGGGGTGCCGCACCACCGGCATCTCTCGAAGCGCCAGGTGCTCAAGGCCGCGCCGAGCCTCGCCGATGATGCCTTCACGGGCGGGCTCACCTATTACGACGCCCAGGTTGACGACGCCCGCTACGTGTCGACGCTGGCCCGCACAGCGTCGTTCTATGGCGCCCACGTGGCGAGCCGCGTGCGGGTCGAGGGGTTTCTGAAAGTCGGCGAACGCGTCGTCGGCGTGAAGGCACACGACCTCGAGACCGGTGAGCACTTCGAGGTCAAGGCTCGCCAGGTCGTCAATGCCACGGGTGTCTGGACCGATGAGACGCAGGCGATGGTGGGCGAACGCGGTCAATTCAAGGTGCGGGCATCCAAAGGCATTCACCTCGTCATTCCGCGCGATCGCTTTCAGTCGACGGTCGGGCTGCTGCTGCGCACCGAGAAAAGTGTTCTCTTCGTGATTCCGTGGGGGCGTCACTGGCTCGTCGGTACCACCGACACCGACTGGAATCTCGACAAGGCACACCCCGCCGCGACCGCAGCCGATATCGACTACGTGCTGTCGACGGTCAACGAGGTGCTGCGGGTCAAGCTCACGCGCGAAGACGTCGAGGGCGTGTTCGCCGGCCTGCGCCCCTTGCTCTCGGGTGAGTCAGACGAGACCTCGAAGCTCAGCCGCGAACACATCGTCGCGCACACCGTGCCGGGTCTCGTCGTCGTGGCCGGAGGAAAATGGACCACCTACCGCATCATGGCGAAAGACGCGATCGACGAGGTCGCCGCCGCACTCGACGGCACCATCGCGCCGTGCGTGACCGAGCACATCTCGCTGCTCGGCGCGGAGGGCTACCAGGCAGCCTGGAACACGCGCCGCAAGATCGCTCGCGCCTTCGGCGTGCACACTGCGCGCATCGAGCACCTGCTCAACCGGTTCGGCGTCTTGACCGACGAGCTGCTCGAGCTCATCATCGCGCGGCCCGAGCTTCAGGAGCCGCTGCCCGGGGCCGACGACTACATCGGCGCCGAGGTGGTCTACGCCGCTACGCACGAGGGCGCCCTGCACATCGAAGACGTGCTCGCGCGCCGTACGCGCATCTCGATCGAGGCGTGGGACCGCGGCGTCGCGGCAGCGCCGGTGGTCGCCGAGCTCATGGCGGCCGAATTGGGGTGGGATGCTGAGCGCACGCAGTGGGAGATCGACCACTATCTGCGCCGCGTGGCCGCAGAGCTCGCGAGTCAAGAGCAGCCCGATGATGTGAGCGCAGACCGCGTGCGGCTCGAGGCGCCCGACATCGCCGCCGCGCCTCGGCCCTGAGGTCGACTGCCGAGGGTTTCTCGGAGAACTCTTGTGAATGTCGGGGGCGTCACATAGCCTGACACTTGTTCAGGTGCGACGGATTCTCGCGTTCTCTCCTGAGCGGCATGTCCCCTACCCGACGACAGCCCACCCGATACCCACGGCTGTCACGCCCCCCTTTGGAGAAGACCCCCGTGACCCGAACACGCCCCTTTGGCGTGCGCGCACTGAGCGGCATCGCCGCGCTTTCGCTCGCCGCCACCGGCCTGGCTGTTATTGCCGCCAGCCCCGCAGCAGCAGCCCCCGCCGTCGTCTACGACTCGATCGCTGACCCACAGCCCGCCTCGTACCCGAGCATGCCTTTTCAGGCTCAAGCCACGTGGGAGTTCGGCGACTACGTCGTGCTCGGTGGCTCGAACCGCGTCATCACTGACGTGACGATCAGCATGACGAGCTGGGCGTGTGAGACCGGGGGCTGGTCCACCGGCGACTGTGACACGACCCCGGGAGCTAACTTCACGCACCCGGTGACGATGAATCTGTATGAGGTTGACAAGTCGGGCGGCACCCCCGCCGTCGGAGACCTCGTCGCGAGTGTCACGAACGACGTTGTCGTGCCGTATCGCCCGAACCCGAGCACGTCATTGGACGAGTGCGCAACTGCGGAGAACCCCACGCCAACGACGTGGTGGGATGCGGAACGCGAAACGTGCCAGAACGGCTTCGCGTTCGACGTCGATTTCGACTTCTCAGGTGAGGCCGCCCTTGTCGGCAATGACGTGATCGTCACGCTGGCGTACGACACTCAGTCGTACGGAGCCAACCCGACGGGAGACGCGACGGGCGGCTACAACGCACTGAACGTGAGCATCAACAACCTCAACCCTCCGACGGTGGGCACGGACGAAGACTCCACCGCCATGTTCCGGGACACGACCTACCAGGGCACAACGCGGGGCCTCAAGGCCAGCACTCAGAGCAGTGTCGGCACCTTCAACGGCCTGGTCATGAGGATCACCGCTGACAGCGTTCCCGCGATCGATCCGCTGACCGAGGTCACCGTGTTCGAGCGCGACGTGAAGCCAAACGAGACTGCTGAGACCTACACCGAGTGGCACGAGGGTCAGGTCGCTGACCGCTCCACAGTCTTCGCAGACGGATTGCACCTCGGCATCGGCGGACCGTCGACTGTGATCAAGGGCACCGACCTCAGCGACACTGCTGCGGTCACTATCACTCGCGATGACCTGCGCACACTCATCGAGCGTGCGAGCGTCGAGGTCGTGAGCGGCACCGTCACCTACCAGGTGCCGGTCTTCTTCGGGAACCCGCTTGCGCCCAGCTTCACGACCCTTCGGTCGACCAGTCTGAGCGCAGGCAACAACTCGTTCTCGCAGGCCGACACGTGGGCGACCACCCGGGCCTTCGGTGACTACGCAGCTCAAGAGACCGACTCGCTGGGTGAGCTCATTGATGCTTTGTTCGCGGCTGCATCGGCCGCCGGTGGCGGTGTGGCGCTCGCTGGCTACGGCGTGCAGGCCGACAACCTCGCAGTCGTCGAAAGTGTTGTCTGGGATGACACCCGCTACACGTTCTTCCAGCCCGTCATCGAGGCCTGCGTGCCGACGGTCGGGCCCGAGGTCACGAACCTCGCGCTCGGTGGCTGGGACTTCTCGCAGAGCCGTAGCCAGGGCACCAACGTGTTCACGGACAACGGACTCGTCGTGACCACCTTCGATGACGACGACGGACCGGGCAGCCCTGACCAGCGCAAGGCGGCTGGCTACGTGCCCATCGACATCGCGTTGAGCGAGGTCGGCAGTGTCGAGCTCGACATCGCTCCCGGCTTCACGGGCGTGCGACCGAGCCTGCAGCTTGGGTTCGACGCTGACGGCAACGGCACGCGCGACGCGTACCTCGTCGGTGAACCGTGGGTCTATGGCGGAGGCGCCTGGTCTGAGACTGTGAACGGAGACTGGGCCGACGCCGGCTTCTGGGTCACCGGAGGGAACGCATTCGGCATGCCGAATGGCTTCGGCTACCCGGGCTTCGGCACTCTCGACGAGTGGCTAGTAGCTAACCCGGAGGCGAAGATCACCGAGTACGGCTACAGCCTCGGTTCGGGCGTCGTCGGTTCGGCGAACATCGAGTCGATCACCGTGGGGTGCACGACGACCCCGTTCGGCTTCGAGCTCGAGACGCTCGCCCCGCCGACGACCGAGCGACTGTCGGGCGCAGACCGCTTTGAGACCTCGGTTGAGGTGTCGAAGTCGGCGTTCCCGGATGGTGCTGACACGGTCTTCATCGCGACCGGGTTCGGCTTCGCCGATGCGTTGAGCGCAGCCCCGGCTGCCGCGGTGGAGGGTGCCCCTCTGCTGCTCACCCGGCAGAACGCGCTGCCGACGTCGATCAGGAACGAGCTCATCCGCTTGAACCCGACCACCGTCGTCGTCGTCGGAGGCACGCAGGCTGTGTCGACGAGCGTGGCCTCTGCGATCGCGAACCTCTCGATCGACCCCACGGTCGTGCGCATTTCGGGTGCTGATCGCTACGCGACGTCGCGAGCCATTGCCGACGAGTACTTCGCGACGGCAACGAATGCGTTCATCGCGACCGGGGTCAACTTCCCGGATGCGCTTGCCGCTGGACCAGCAGCCGCGAAGGTGGTTGCACCGGTGATCCTTGTTCCCGGCACGAATTCGCGCGTGGATGCTCCGACGCTGGCGCTTCTCGACAAGCTCGACACTGAGCAGGTCTACATCGCTGGCGGCACTGCCGTCGTCTCGTCTGGCATCGCGACGCAGCTCGACGCCTTGGCAGGCGTCGCTGTCGACCGCCTGGCAGGGGCAAACCGCTACGCGACGGCAATCGCGATCAACAATGAGATCTTCGGTACCGGTCCGGTGGCATACCTTGCCACGGGCCTGAACTTCGCCGATGCTCTCGCCGGAGGTACCGCGGCGGCCAACCAAGGTGCGCCGCTCTACATCACCTCGCCGAACTGCATCCCGACCAACGTGTTCGCATCGATCACGTTGCGGGAGACGTCGACCCTCTACATCTTGGGGGGCACAGCAGTTCTGAGTGTCAATGTGGAGAACTCAGTGATCTGTAGCTAGCAGTTCATCGCACCAACGGCGGGGCCCCACTCAGGAGGGGCCCCGCTGGTGCTTTATAGAATCAAGGCGCTGGGCGGTGATCGTCGCCAGCACCCACGCCAGGAGAATGCCCATGCCGTCAACCGCCACGCCGGGCTTCTGGCATATCGCCCGGCGCCCGCGCTGGATCGCCGCGCTCGCACTGGCGCTCGGCGTTGCGGCGGCGTTCGCCGCGCTCGGGCAGTGGCAGCTCGAGCGCTCGCTCGAGACTGCAGTGGTCGATGAGCGCGATACCGAGACAGCCGTGCCGCTCGATTCTGTCGCCGCACCGCAGCAGGTCATGACGACGGAGGCCAGTGGCCGCGTCGTCACGGTGTCGGGCACCTGGGTTGAGGGCGACGAGGTCGTGGTGACCGGGCGCCTGAGCGGAGCCGGGGAGGCCGGCGGGGCAGAATCCGGTGTCTCGGGCGAGCCGGGTGACTGGGTGCTGCGGCACCTCGTGACCGAGAACGGCGCGAGCCTCGCCGTGGCTGCGGGGTTCGTGGCGCCCGGTGCGAGCATCCCGGCCCTGCCCAGCGGCGACCAGATGCTGACCGGCCGCTACGTGCCGAGCGAGTCTCCGCAGCTGAGCGACTTCGAAGAGGGCGAACGCACGGCTATCGCGGTGGCGGAACTCATCAACCTCTGGGGCGACGTCGAGTCGGTGTACTCGGGCTACCTCGTGCTCGAGAAAGCGCCGCCCGGACTCGAGACGATTGCTGCGCCGCCGCCCTCGGCAGACGTCTCTCTCAACCTGCTCAACCTGTTCTATGCGATCGAGTGGGTTATCTTCGGCGGCTTCGCCGTCTACCTGTGGTGGCGCCTCGTGAAGGATGAACAGGAGAAGCTCGAAGCTGCGGACGACGACGTAGCGGGGGAGCCTTCGATCGGCCAGGCAGCCACGCCGACCGCGCTGAGCCCTCAGCCCGCGCCCGTAGACTGAGGCCATGGCGATCGGCCCTCAGCCCCGGGATATCCCCCTCATCACCCGCACCGTCTCGATCTTCAAGGTCTCGTCGATCATCACGGGCATCTTCTTGCTCGGCCTCGTCGTGATGATGGTCACGCGCTACGGGTTCGGTCGCGACATCGAGCTGGGCGGGGCGAGCGGGTTTCTCGCCCTGACCCCCATCGACACCCTGACCGGCTTCAACGTGTCGATCTTCTTGCTCACCGTGCACGGCTGGCTCTATGTGCTCTACCTCGCCTGCAATTTCGTGCTGTGGCGTGTGGTCTACCTGGGCGCGGTGCCGTGGGCGTTCCTTCGTTTTCTCTGGATCGCCATGGGCGGCATCGTGCCCTTCTTGTCGTTCTACTTTGAGCGCCAGGTGCCCCGCGAGGTCGCTGAGATCGTCGCGAAGATCGAGACTCGGCACGTCGGCACGGAGGCCACCGCATGAGCGACACCGACCAGCGACCCGTTCTCGTCGTCGACTTCGGCGCGCAGTACGCGCAGTTGATCGCGCGGCGAGTGCGCGAGGCGAACGTCTACAGCGAGATCGTGCCGCACACCATCACGGCGGCCGAGGTCGCCGCGCGTAACCCCGCGGGCATCGTGCTGAGTGGCGGACCCTCGAGTGTCTACGAGCCGGGGTCACCGAGCCTCGACCCCGGCATTCTGCAACTCGGCGTGCCCGTGATGGGCATCTGCTACGGCTTTCAGGTCATGGCGCAGCAGCTCGGTGGCGAGGTCGCCAGGACCGGTCGACGCGAATATGGCGCGACGACGATGACGGTGCACGGCGACGGCGGTGCACTGCTCGCCGGCCAGCCCGAGAGTCAGGTCACATGGATGAGTCACGGCGATTCGGTCGCGAAGGCCCCCGAGGGCTTCGCCGTGTTGGCGAGCACCGACGACACTCCCGTGGCCGCCTTCGCGAGCGATGAGCGTCGGCTCTACGGCGTGCAGTGGCACCCCGAGGTCAAGCACTCAGAGTTCGGCCAGCGCGTGCTCGAGAACTTCTTGCACCACGCCGCGGGCATCGCCGCCGACTGGAACAGCGGCAGCGTCATCGCCGAGCAGGTCGAGCGCATTCGCCATCAGGTCGGTGACGCACGCGTCATCTGCGGGCTCTCGGGCGGCGTCGACAGTGCGGTCGCGGCCGCGCTGGTGCACGAGGCGGTCGGCGATCAGCTCGTCTGCGTCTTCGTCGACCACGGCTTGCTGCGCGCCGACGAGCGCCGCCAGGTCGAAGAGGACTACGTCGCGGCGACGGGCATTCGACTCGTGACGGTGGATGCTCGCGCGCAGTTCCTCGATGCGCTGACCGGTGTCACCGACCCCGAGACGAAGCGCAAGATCATCGGTCGCGAGTTCATTCGCACCTTCGAGAACGCTGCCGAGGCGCTCGTGCTCGAGGCGCAGGGTGATGGAGAGGCCGTCAAGTTTCTCGTGCAGGGCACGCTGTACCCCGACGTCGTCGAGTCGGGCGGGGGCACGGGCACCGCCAACATCAAGAGCCATCACAACGTGGGCGGGCTGCCCGACGACCTCGAGTTCGAGCTCGTCGAGCCTCTGCGCACGCTGTTCAAAGACGAAGTGCGGGCCATCGGTCGCGAGCTGGGCCTGCCCGAGCCGATCGTGGCGCGACAGCCATTCCCGGGCCCCGGCCTCGGCATTCGCATCATCGGCGAGGTGACTTTTGAGCGGCTCGAGTTGTTGCGCGAGGCCGACGCGATCGTGCGCGCTGAGCTCACCGCCGCCGGGCTCGACACCGAGATCTGGCAGTGCCCCGTCGTGCTGCTCGCCGACGTGCGATCGGTGGGCGTGCAGGGCGATGGGCGCACCTACGGCCACCCCATCGTGCTTCGGCCGGTCTCGTCCGAAGACGCGATGACCGCTGACTGGACCCGCATGCCCTACGACGTGCTCGCCCGCATCTCGAACCGCATCACGAACGAGGTCGACGGCGTCAACCGGGTCGTGCTCGACGTCACGTCGAAGCCCCCCGGCACGATTGAATGGGAATAGTCATGAGTCTAGCGAGGCCATTTCTGGCCTCGCTGCATGACTATTCCAGCGCCCGTCCCGGGCGCGATCCCTTGAGCGCCGAGCACCCTGAACGCCTCTACTGAGTATCCCGGCCCTGCTCAGGCTCGCACGCCTGACCACGCAGAAAGGGCCGCCCCAAAAGGCGGCCCCATCCACGCATCAGGAGATCAGTCCCCGCGAAGAATCGCGAGCAACCGCAGAATCTCGAGGTACAGCCAGATGACCGTGACCATGATGCCGAACGCGGCCTGCCATCCGAAGATCGCCGGAGCCCCGCGCTGCACGCCGGTCTTCACGGCGTCAAAGTCGAGCACGAGCGAGTACGACGCGAGCAGAATCACGAAGACACCAATGAGCACGCCCCACGGGATGCCGAAGAGCGGGCTGGGCTCGCTGCGAAGGCCGAAGGCCGAGTCGGTAACCCCGAAGAGGATCAGGCCCATGTTGATGAGCGAGAACAGCATGTAGCCGACGATCGCCACGAGGAAGACCTTGGTGGCGCGCTTCGAGGCGCGGATCTTGCCGTTCACGAAGAGCACGAGCACGACGGCGACGACGGCGAACGTGCCGAGCACGGCCTGCGTGACGATGCCGGGGTAGATCTGCTCGAAGACGCCCGAGATGCCACCGACGAACAGGCCCTGAGCGGCCGCGTAGGCGAGCACGAGCGGCGGTGACGGCTTCTTCTTGAAGATGTTGACCAGCGCGAGCACGAAACCGACGATCGCCGCCGGAATCATGAGGGCCGGGATGAACCAGCCGACCGCCGCCGTAGCGAGCAGCACCACGAACGCGATCACGGTCTTGACGATCGTGTTCTCGTAGGTCATGCGATCCATCTGGTCGGGCGTCGCCGACGAGCGGGCGTACAGCTCATCGAGCTGCTGCGCCGAGGGCTCCTGCGTCCACTGGATCGCCTTGGTGGCGCTCTGCGTGAAGGCAGGGGAGTTAGAGAATGCGGGGTTGGAAGTGGCCATGGCAGAAGTCTAGAGAATCTCGCCCCGAAATCGCCCCGCGAAGCCTAAGCCGCGGCTGGGGACCGGATGCCCCGCGGAGGCCGCGCGAGCGCCCACGCCCACCAGGCCGACCCGACGAGTACGACGGCTGAGAGCGCGAGGGAGAGCAGCATGCCGTCGTACTCGCCGAACAGCCCGACGGCGGCGACGCCGTTGAGCAGCACGGGGCCGAGAGCCAGATAGCTGCGCGCAGGGCGATGCCGCACGATGAGCCAGAAGACGAACGGAATCGTGAGCGTCCACACCGACTGCGGTCCCGTGAGCAGCAGCCAGACCACGAGCGTGCTCGGCAGCAAGGGCACGACGCGTCTCCATGCCGTCGCCGGCATGATGAGCCAGCCGATGACGTGCGCGCTCGACCCGATGACGAGCGGAATCAGGTCTTCGGTGCGCGCGGCCTGCAGGTGCACGAGCCCGCCGGCGATGAGCACGAGCCCGGCAATCACTCGCCCGCGGTAGGTGCCCCACCGCAGCGGCAGTCGAGCTGCGGGCTCGACCCAGGTCGGTGCGGTCATCCGTTTAGCACGCGCCACACGACGACGCCGATGACGATCGCGCCCACGAGCCACACGTAACCGAGCCCGACGGCGATCCAGGCGATCACGGCGCCGCGCTCTGTGCCCTGCGATCGGGAGATCTGCGCTGCGGCGATGTGCCCGAAGAGAGCGGCGAGCGGGCTCAGCAACACGGCGAGGATCAGGGCGGCGACGGCGAGCGCGTTGAGCCGAGGTCGCACGCGCTCGAGCGGCGGATAGGCCTCGTCGACGGGCGCGCTCATGCTACGACGCTATCGCGTAGCGTGGTCGCCGTGAATGAGCCCGGGTCCGCGTCGCCGACGCATCCGGATGCGCGCCCGCAGATCGTCGCCCATCGCGGCGCGAGCGGCTACCGCCCCGAGCACACCGAGTCGGCGTACCGCCTCGCCCTCGCGCTGGGCGCTGAGGCGATCGAGCCCGACGTCGTCGCGACACGCGATGGTGTTCTGGTGCTGCGGCACGAGAACGAGATCTCGGGCACGACCGATATCGCCGACCACGCAGAGTTCGCCGACCGGCGCTCCACGCGCGAGATCGATGGCGAGCGCGTGACCGGCTGGTTCACCGAGGACTTCACCTGGGCCGAACTGAGCACGCTGCGCGCGCGCGAGCGGCTGCCTAACGTGCGGCCGGCCTCGGCGCGCTTCGACGGGCGGTATCCGATGTTGCGCCTGCGCGACCTGATGAGCCTCATCGACGAGGCGCCGCCCGCGCCGGGCATCGGGCGGCCCGTGCGCCTCGTCGTCGAGGTGAAGCACGCCACCTACTTCGCCGCGCGCGGTCTGCCGCTCGATGAGCTCGTCGCGGCCGAGTTGCGGGGCTGGGGTCAGCCCGGTCAGCTCATCGTCGAAGCGTTCGAGCAGACCGTGCTGGGGCAGCTGCGCGCGCGAGGGCTGCCGGCCGAGTACGTTTACCTGCTCGAGCAGAAGGGCAGCGCCGCCGATCTCGTGGCCCGGCACGGTGCCGCCGCCTTCACCTATGCGCGCCAGCTGACCGACGCGGGGCTCGCCCGCATCGCGGCGGCCGGCATCGACGGGGTGAGCGTCAACACGACGCAGCTCGTGAGGGCCGAGCCGCGGGGAGCGGGCCAGCCCGGCTCGCACTGGAGGGCTCTCGGCAACGGGCTCGCAGCATCCGATCTCGTCGATCGCGCTCGCGCCGCCGGGCTCGCGACCTACACCTGGACTCTGCGCTCTGAGAACCTCTTTCTGCCCGCGCCGTGCCGTCTGGGAGCGGGCAAAGCGGCACCGGGCGACTGGATGACGTTTTTCCAGGCCGTCATGCGCACGGGGCTCGACGGCGTCTTCGCCGATCAGCCCGACCTCGCCCTCGAGGCGCGCGCCGCGCTCTGACGGGGCGAGCGGTGACGGATGCTCGCGGCAGGCCCGTCGGCGGCGCGACCTAGACTGGGGCGGTCATGAGCACCCCCGCCAGCGCCTCTCTTGCCGATGCCGATCCGCTGCTCGACGGGCTGAACCCGCAGCAGCGCACGGCCGTGCTCAGCCGCTCGAAGGCGCTGCTCATCGTCGCGGGTGCGGGCTCAGGAAAGACGGCGGTGCTGACGCGGCGCGTGGCGCGGCTCATCCGCGATCGTGAGCTCTGGCCGAGTCAGATTCTCGCCATCACGTTCACCAACAAGGCCGCGGCCGAGATGCGCGAGCGCGTCGAGCTGCTCGTCGGCCGCGAGGCGGCCCAAGGCATGTGGATCTCGACCTTCCACTCGGCCTGTGTGCGCATCCTTCGCCGCGAGGCCGAGCAGTTCGGGTTCAGGGCGGCGTTCACGATCTACGACTCGGCCGACTCGCGCGCGCTCATCAAGCGGCTCGTGAAAGACATGCAGGCCGACACCATGGGCTTCACGGTGAGCGGCGTCGCGGGCAAGATCTCTCGGCTGAAGAACGAACTCATCGACGCCGAGGGCTATAGCCGCCAGCTGAACCCGAACGACCCGACCGAGGTCATGTTTCTCGAGCTGTTTCGCCGTTACACGGCCGAGCTTCGACGGGCGAACGCGTTCGACTTTGACGACCTCATCGCGCAGACGGTGTATCTGTTTCGCGCGTTCCCCAGGGTGGCGGCG
>JBBQKE010000013.1:0-12948 GCA_038326585.1 Actinomycetales bacterium
TTCGCCACGAGGCCGAGCGCGACCTCTCGCCCGATGCCGTTGCCGGCGCCGGTGTCAGCGAAAACTTTGCCACTGATCTGCATGGTGCTCTTTGATTGAGACGGATGCGCGGCGGTGCGCCTTTCCAGGCTAGCCGCATCCCGACCGATCGGTCAGGGCCGAACGTCCTGGCAGTCGTCAGGGCGCTAGCGGCTGACGGTGACTGCGTCGACTCTGTCGAACGAGAGAATCAGCTTCTCACCGTTGACGGGGCGCCCGAGAAAGTGTCCTGCGGGGCACAGGTTGAGCACGCCCGTCGCCAGCATGAGCACACCGACAGGAATGAGGGCGAAGGCCCAGCCTCCCGACACGATGCTGCCCGCGATGATGGCGGGCCCTCCGACGATGCGAGCCCAGCGGCCGGCGGGTGACCAGACGGCCTTCAGTACGGCGATTCCCCAAGGGGCTGGAGTTCTCATGGTGGGTCCTTTCGATCAGACGTGGTGGTGTTCGCCGCGCTTCGGCGGCACATAGGTGCAGGTGTCGCCCGCACAGAGCGTCGGCTTCTCGCGGCTGAACCGACGAGCAATCTCGCAGCCCAGGCAGTAGCCGAAGGCGGCTTCGACATAGATCAGGGCGAGGCAGATGCCGCACACGGTCTGGGCGATCACTGCGGGCAGCCCGAGCCAGCCGAGCGCGAGGCAACCGGCCATGGCCATGCCGAACCCGAGGCCCCAAGCGAACTTCTTCGACTGCGCTTCGACCCACTCTGGTCGCTGTGCACGGGTGATGAACGTGCCGATCACGAGGGTCGGCGTGAAGCGCGTGCCGAGAAAGAGCCGCACGTACATCTCGACGGCGAAGACGATGCCGAAGACTCTCATGGGCTGCAGGTCGCCGGTGATGACTCCGTACAGCCAGGCTGAGAATCCGGCGAGGAAGAGCAGCCCGGCCGAGGCCCGAACTGCGCGCTCGTTGACGACCGGCACGTCGATGCCGCCCACCCACTCGTCGACCACGGGGCGGATGCTGCGGTCAGGAATACTCGCACTCACGGGACCAATATACCCCGGGGGGTATCACTCGGTGTCTGGCAATCCGCAGGAAGCAATGGAACTGTTGACTCATGCCCATCATGCCGATGTTCCCCCTCGGGTCGGTGCTGTTCCCCTCGATGCCGACCGCCCTTCGGGTGTTCGAAGAGCGCTACATCGTCATGCTGTCGACGATCCTCGGCGACGAGCCTCCCGAGTTCGGGATCGTGCTCATCGAGCGCGGCAGTGAGGTGGGCGGGGGAGAGCAACGCTTTCCGATCGGAACGATTGCCCAGATCACCCGGGTCGAAACGAGCGAAGGCTTCATCGGCCTCATCGCGCAGGGCGATCGGCGCATCGAGGTCATCGACTGGCACGACGACGATCCCTACCCGCGTGCCGAGGTTCGAGATGTACCACCACTGGTGTGGGACGACGAGTTCGCTCCCCTGCTCGAACGAGCCGAGCAGCTGGTGCGGCGCACCATCGCTCGCGCGAGCGAGTTCGTCGAGCAGCAGTGGCCAGCCGACATCGCCCTGAGCGACGACAAGGTCGAGGCGGCTTGGCAGCTTGCGGGCATCGCTCCGCTGGGCCCGCTCGACCAGGTGCGTCTGCTGCGGTCGAGCAGCATCGCCGAACTGCTGTCGGGCACGATCGAAGCCACCGAGGCGGCGGCAGAGATGCTGACAGTCGACTGGGGCGACGACGACTTTCCGGTCTTTCCTTCCGAACCCGACGTGACCGACAACGACTAACCTGCCCTCATGGACGAGATTCTCGCCTTTCCGATTCCGGTCGACGGAGCCCTGGCGCCCTGGCTGGCGCCCGTGTTCGGTCTCATGGCGCTCACCGCCTTCACCGTCGTGGTCTGGCAAGCAGTGCGCTACTTGCGCAACGACGACGACGACCACGACCCTCGATTCGATGAAGAGCCTGACGAGCCGGGGCGGCACGACCGGCTAGAGTGAGCGCCAGCAGCACCCTCAACTGAACATCGGGCCGTTTTCCGCGATGCGGGAGAGCCGCGAGCGAGTCATCGCCAGCGGCACCGAAGGAGCAAGCCTCCCCGCCAATCTCTCAGGTAGCTGTACCGCATCGACCAGGCCACTCTGAAAAGTAGAGCGCGCATCCGCAGAACCACGACGACGGATGCTCGCCTCTCGCCCACGGTGAAAGCGATAGTGATCTCGGTCACGAGCGCGAAACTCTCAGGCACCATGACAGAGGGGGAGTTCCACCGGCCATCCGCGTCAGGAGAACTCTGTGTCCCACGAGTCAGCGTCAGATTCAGCTTTCATTGCTCCGCTGCAGCACTCGCCTCTGCACGCCGAGCACGTCGCGCTCGGGGCCGCATTCACCGACTTCGGCGGCTGGCAGATGCCCGTGCGCTACAGCAGCGACCTCGCCGAGCACCATGCTGTGCGCACCGCGGCCGGCATCTTCGACATCTCGCACATGGCCGAGATTTCCGTGACCGGTGCCGACGCCGGCGCCTTCCTCGACTATGCCCTCGCTGGCCGCCTGTCGTCGCTCCCGCTGCTGAAGGCCAAGTATTCGCTGCTGCTCGATGAGCACGGCGGCATCGTCGACGACCTCATCGTCTATGCGAGCGCCGAGGCCGAGTACCTCGTGGTCGCCAACGCGAGCAACCGCCACGCGGTCGTCGAGGCGCTCGTCGCCCGCCAGACCGACTTCGAGGTGCAGCTGTCTGACCTCACCGAGCACCTCGCGCTCATCGCCGTGCAGGGCCCGGTCTCGCGCACAGTGCTTGAGGCAACGGAAGGGCTCGAGCTTCGTGACGACCTGTCTCGCGGGCGCACGCTCGACTCGCTCGGCTACTACGCCGCGATGGGCATGGCCTTCCACAGCACGTCGGTGCTGGTCGCGCGCACCGGCTACACGGGTGAAGACGGCTTCGAGCTCTACGTCGACGCCGAGCAGGCCGTCGCGCTGTGGCGCGCGCTGCTCGCGGCGGGCGAACCTCTGGGTCTCGTGCCGTGCGGCCTCGCCGCGCGCGACACACTGCGACTCGAGGCAGGCATGCCGCTCTACGGTCACGAGCTCGGGCGCAGCATCCAGCCATCGCAAGCCGGGCTCGGCCGCGTCGTCGTGACCGACAAGCCGCGCTTTGTCGGCAAGGCCGCCATCGATGCGGGCCTCGCGCCGGATGCGCGTGTGCTCGTCGGACTGACCACCGAGGGGCGTCGTGCTCCGCGCGCCGACTACCCGGTCATGCACGGCGACACCGAGGTCGGTCTCATCACGAGCGGCGCGCTCTCACCCACCCTCGGCTACCCGGTTGCCATGGCGTTCGTCGATCCGGCCGTGCGCGAGCCCGGCACCGCGCTCGAGGTCGACGTGCGTGGCACGCGCGTAGCCGCCACCGTCGTTTCCCTACCCTTCTACGATCGAAAGGCCGCATCATGAGCGTTCCGAATGACCTGCAGTACACCGCAGAGCACGAGTGGGTGCGCCTCGACGGCGACATCGCCACAGTCGGCATCACGCAGTACGCGGCCGACGCACTCGGCGACGTCGTGTACGTCGACCTGCCGAAGGCCGGCGCCGCGATGACCGTTGGGTCGATCGTCGGCGAGGTCGAGTCGACCAAGTCGGTCGGCGAGCTCTACGCGCCGCTCGACGGCGAGGTCGTCGAGGCCAACGACGCCGTCGCCGCGTCGCCCGAGACCATCAACGCCGACCCCTACGGAGAGGGCTGGCTCGTCAAGGTGCGTGTCAGCGGCACACCGACGCTCATGAGCGCCGACGAGTATCGCGCCCTCATCGGCGGCTGAACCGTTCGCACCGCACGAACCTGATTCGCCTGACCGATTCACCGAGAAGAGACTGTCTGTGAGCATCCCCTTTGCCGAGCGCCACATCGGCACCAACCACGACGCCCAGCAACTCATGCTCGATGCGCTCGGCTATGAATCGCTTGCCGCGCTCATGGACGCCGCGGTGCCGACCGCCATTCGCCAAAAAGAACAGCTGCGCACGCTGCCGGCCCCGGCGACCGAGGCCGAGACGCTCGCCGAGCTACGCGCGCTCGCGGACGAGAACGCCGTGCGGCGCAGCATGATCGGGCAGGGCTACTACGGCACCATCACGCCCTCGGTGATCCAGCGAAACGTGTTCGAGAATCCGAGCTGGTACACCGCCTACACGCCGTATCAGCCCGAGATCTCGCAGGGGCGTCTCGAGGCCCTGCTCAACTTTCAGACGATGGTCGCCGATCTGACCGGGCTCCACACGGCGAATGCGTCGATGCTCGACGAGGCGACCGCCGTGGTCGAGGGCATGCTGCTCGCGCGTCGCGCATCCGGTGTCGCCGAGAACCGTTTCATTGTCGATGCCGACACCTTCGCGCAGACCCACGCCGTGCTCGCGGGCCGGTCCGAGGCGCTCGGCATCGATCTCGTCGTGCTGCCCCTCGCCGACATTGACCCGGCCGATCTACCGCCCGCGTTCGGTGTGTTCGTGCAGTATCCGGCGGCCTCGGGCCGCGTGTGGGACCCCTCGCTCGTCATCGCCGCGGTGCGCGAGACCGGCGGACTCGCCATCGTCGCGGCCGACCTGCTCGCACTCACGCTCATGACGCCGCCCGGCGAGTTCGGCGCCGACGTCACCGTCGGCACGACACAGCGATTCGGCGTGCCCATGGGCTTCGGCGGCCCGCACGCCGGATACCTCGCCGTGCGCGAGGGCCTCGAGCGCCAGATGCCCGGCCGTCTGGTCGGAGTCTCGCGCGACGCCGATGGCCGACCCGCCTACCGCCTCACCCTGCAGACACGCGAGCAGCACATCCGCCGCGACAAGGCGACCTCGAACATCTGCACCGCTCAGGTGCTGCTCGCCGTCATGGCGGGCATGTACGGGGTCTATCACGGGCCTGACGGGTTGCGCCGCATCGCGGAGCGGGTGCGGGCGCAGGCGCTCTCGATCGCCGCACAGCTTCGGGGCGCCGGCTTCGAGGTCGTGCACTCGGTGTTCTTCGACACTCTCGAGGTGCGCGTGCCCGGTCGCGCCGCCGAGCTCATCACCGCCGCGCACGAGCGCAATCTGCTGCTCTGGCAGGTCGACCCCGACACCGTGCGGCTCAGCGTCGACGAGGTGACCTCAGCAGCGGCCGGCACTCGTTCGCCGGCCGACATCGGGCCCGACCTCACGGCAGTCTTCGGCATCGAGTCAGACTGGGCGATGGTATTCGGGGCCGAGTTCTCCGACGACCTGCGCCGGGCATCCGACTACATGACGCACCCGGTGTTCCATGCCCACCGCAGCGAGACCGCGATGATGCGGTACCTCAAGCGGCTCGCCGATCGTGACTACGCGCTCGATCGCGGGATGATCCCTCTGGGCTCGTGCACCATGAAGCTCAATGCGGCCACCGAGATGGCGGCCGTGAGCTGGCCAGAGTTCAGCGCACTGCACCCCTTCGCGCCGCTCGACGACGTGCAGGGCTCGCTCGTGATGATCGGTCACCTCGAGACCTGGCTCGCCGAGCTGACCGGATACGACGCCGTGTCGCTGCAGCCCAACGCCGGGTCGCAGGGTGAGCTCGCCGGGCTGCTCGCGATTCGCGGGTACCACCGCTCACGCGGCGACGTGCATCGAACGGTGTGCCTGATTCCCTCGAGCGCCCACGGCACGAACGCCGCGAGCGCGGTGCTCGCGGGCATGCGCGTCGTCGTCGTCGCGACGACGGTGACCGGAGACGTCGACCTCGCCGACCTGCAGGCCAAGATCGCCGAGCACCGCGACGAGCTCGCCGCGCTCATGATCACGTACCCCTCGACCCACGGCGTCTACGAACATGACGTCATGGAGGTCACGGCCGCCGTGCACGAGGCGGGTGGCCAGGTCTACATCGACGGCGCCAACCTCAACGCGCTGCTCGGCTATGCGCGCTACGGCGACATCGGCGGTGACGTCAGCCACCTCAACCTGCACAAGACCTTCTGCATCCCGCACGGCGGAGGCGGGCCGGGTGTCGGGCCCGTGGCCGCCAAGGCGCACCTCGCCGAGTTCTTGCCCGGGCACCCGCTCGCCCAGATGCACCAGCACCCGCCGTTCGATCACACGCACGGCACGGCAGGAACCGTCGAGCACCGCGGCGCGCCCGTGTCGGCCGCGCCCTTCGGTTCGGCGAGCATCCTGCCCATCTCGTGGGCCTACGCGCGCCTCATGGGCGCCGAGGGCCTGCGTGACGCGACCGCCAGTGCTGTGCTCGCCGCCAATTACATCGCGCTGCGGCTGCGCGACCACTACCCGGTGCTCTACGCGGGCGAGAACGGGCTCGTCGCGCATGAGTGCATCCTCGACCTGCGGCCGCTCAAAGAGGCCACGGGCGTCTCGAACGACGACGTCGCGAAGCGGCTCATCGACTATGGCTTCCACGCGCCGACCATGTCGTTCCCGGTCTCGGGCACGCTCATGGTCGAGCCGACCGAGAGCGAAGACCTCGCCGAGCTCGAGCGCTTCATTCAGGCGATGATCGCGATCCGCCTCGAGGCGGATGCGCTGGCCGCCGGAGAGTGGCCCGCTGACGACAATCCGCTCGTCAACGCGCCGCACACGGCCGAGAGCGTGATCGTGGGGGAGTGGCAGCACCCCTACAGTCGCGAGCTCGCGGCCTACCCGGCCACCCTCGCGGGCTCGACCGTCGACGGCGGATTCGGGGCCACGCGCGCCGACAAATATTGGCCTCCCGTGCGCCGCGTCGACCAGGCGTTCGGTGACCGCAACCTGGTCTGCGCGTGCCCGCCTATTTCTGCTTTCGCAGAGTAGATCAGGGGGTCGGTGTGGGTGTGGGCATGGGCATCGGGGCGAGCAGCCCAGGGAAGGCCGCGGCCGCCCAGGGGTAGCCGATGAAGACGGCCGCGTCGATGATGGTGTGCGCGATCACGAGCGGCAGCACCCGCCCGAACCGCGTGTAGAGCCAGCCGAACAGTAGCCCCATCGCGAAGTTGCCGATGAACGCGCCGAAGCCCTGATAGAGGTGGTAGGTCGCACGCAGAAGTGCGCTGGTCAGGATGATCGTCCACGGCCCCCAGCGCAGGTCGCGCAGCCGTGCGAACAGGTAACCGACGACAATCACCTCTTCGACGATGCCGGCGCGCGCGGCAGAGAGCAGCAGTACGGGCACCGTCCACCAGTGCTCGTCGAGGGCAGTGGGCACGACGGTCACCGTGAGTCCGAGCGCTCGCCCGCCGAGATACAGCGCGAGCCCTGGAATGCCGATCAGCAGCGCGAGGCCGAACCCGTCGCGAGTGTCGAGCCAGGGTCGGGTGCCATCGATGCCGAGTCGACCGAGGTGCGGTCGAGTCGTGTTCCACAACAAGAACACCACGAGCGCCACGGGCATGAGATCAGCGGCGATTCCGAGCAATTGGTAGACGAGGTCGAACAGCGGCCTTTCGCTGCGAGAGGGGTTGAGCGTTGCCGTCTGATCTCCGAGCGGCACGTCACGGGTGAGTCGATTGACGATCGCCACGAGCGAGTAGATGGCGCTGAGGCCCAGCGAGAGCCCGAGCACGATGATGATCTCGACCCGGATGCGCCGATCACCCGGCAATGAGAGTCGCGCGGTGCGAGCATCCGGTGTCGCGGTCATCGCCCCATTCTGCGTGACGTGGGGCGATGACCAGAACACGGGCAAGGGCGGAGTTGTGCATGAGGGGTAAAGAACCTGTCGATACGACGAGCGTGATTGTCTGACTTCCACGGGCGTTCCGGTCTGCGCTGATCAATTCGTCGCCGAGAATTCATGCACCACTCGAGAGAATCACACAACCACGCACTAATTGCGCGATGCGCCCCCCATTTCACGCACGAATCCTGCGTCGACGCGCCGGTGCGCGGACTGGCGTTACTGGTGTGTAACGAAAAGGCCTACAGTTTGGCGCGGGTCGATCCCGCTCTCTAGGGTCGACTCAACAGGCGTGATGGCGCGCTCGGAAAACGCGCCGTCTCGCATCCATCTTGCACAGGAGGAAAATTGCGTATCAGCAGACTCGCGGCCACTACGGCCACGATCGCGGCGAGCGCTCTCGTACTCTCGGCTTGCGCAGCGCCGCAATCCGAGGTCGTCGAGGGAAGCTCGATCACGGTCGCGTGGAACCAGGCGTTCTACTCGTACAACGCCAACACGTCGTTCGCCAACGCTACGGCCAACGCGAACATCATTTACATGACCAACTCGGGTTTCAACTACTACAACAACGAGCCCGCGCTCGTTCGCGATGAGTCGTTCGGAACCTACGAGGTCGTCTCCGAAGACCCGCTGACGGTCACCTACACGATCAACGACGACACGCAGTGGTCTGACGGCGTGACGGTCGACGCGGCCGACATGCTGCTGGCCTGGGTCGCGAACACGGGGCGTCTGAACACCCCCGACTTCGACCCGAGCGAGTTCACGGACCCCGAGACGGGCGAGTTCACCGACGAGTACCCGACTGACGTCGTCTACTTCGATGGTTCGCTCGGCACGGGCCTTGACCTGACCGCCTTCCCCGAGTTCGACGGCAAGACGCTGACCCTCACGTACGACGAGTTCTTCGTCGACTGGGAGCTCGTGTTCGGCGTCGGCGTGCCCGCCCACATCGTGGCGAGCCGCGCACTCGACATCGAAGACCCGGCCGAGGCCAAGCAGGCTCTCATCGACGCCGTGGTCAACGAAGACACCGAGGCGCTCGCTGCGATCTCGAGCTTCTGGAACTCGGGCTTCAACTTCACCGAGATGCCCGAAGACACCGGTCTCGTTGTCGGCAGTGGCCCCTACACGATCACCGACTTCGTCGCTGACCAGTTCATCACTATGAGCGCCAACGAGAACTACCGCGGCGACAACCTGCCGGCGATCGAAGAGGTCACCGTGCGGTTCATCTCTGACCCGCTCGCTGCGGTGCAGGCGCTCGCCAACGGTGAGGTCGACATCATCAGCCCGCAGGCCACGGCCGACGTCGCTGACGCCCTCGCGGCGCTCGATGGCGTCACCGTGCTCGGTGGCGAAGAGGCTGTCTACGAGCACATCGACCTGTCGTTCGCCAACTCGAAGAACGGCACGTTCGACAACCCGCTCCTGCGTGAGGCCTTCTTGAAGACCATCCCGCGTCAGCAGATCGTCGACACGCTCATCAAGCCGCTGAACCCCGAGGCTGAGGTGCGCAACTCGCAGCTGTTCCTTCCGGGTGCTGCTGGCTACGACGAGACTGTCGCGAACAACGGCATGTCGAACTTCACCGACGTCGACATCGCGGGCGCCCAGGCGCTCATTGCTGAGGCCGGCGTGACCGACCCCGCAGTGTGCATTCTGTACGCATCGAACAACCCGCGTCGTGTCAACGAGTTCGCGCTCATCCAGGCGTCGGCGACTGAGGCGGGCTTCGTGATCGAAGACTGCGGCAGCCCCGAGTGGGGTGGCCTGCTCGGCACCCCCGGTGCCTACGACGCGACCTTCTTCGGATGGCAGTCGACGAGCCTTGGTGTGACCAACAGCTCGCCGACCTTCCTCACGGGTGGCATCAACAACCTCAACTCCTACAGCAACACTGAGGTTGACGCGCTGCTCAACGACCTCGACGTCACGCTTGACGCCGAGCGCCAGATCGAGATCCAGGTCGAGATCGACAAGCTGCTGATGGACGACTTCTACGGTCTGACCATCTTCCAGTTCCCGGGAGTCACCGCGTTCTCTGACCGCGTGACGAACGTGGAGCCGGGCCCGCTGTCGCCGACGATCTTCTGGAACGTCTGGGACTGGGAGCCGACCGAGACCAACATCGGTTAGTTCGCCTCTGAACTGACTCACGTCAGTTCGACTCAGTGATTGGGCGCTGGGGTCGCGCAAGCGGCCCCAGCGCCTGATACTGAGAGTCACCGTTCACAGAAGGGTGCCATTCTCGATGGCCACGTTCGTCACCCGGCGTCTCATCGCCTCGTTCTTCGTCCTGCTCGCAGCCACGTTCTTGATGTACAACCTCATCGCGTTTGCGGGTGACCCCCTCGAAGACCTGCGCACGAGCAACGCTCCCAACAAAGAGCAGCTCATCGAGGCGCGCACGAGGCTGCTCAACCTCGACGTCATTCCGCCACTGCGGTACTTCCTCTGGCTCGGTGGCCTCCTGCAGGGCGACTTCGGCGTCACCGTTCAGGGCCGCAGCGTCAACTCCTTGCTCGAGCAGGCCCTCGGCTCTACGTTGCAGCTCGTCACGATCGCCACTGTCGTCGCCATCTTCCTCGGCCTCATCGTGGGCATCACGACCGCCCTGCGCCAGTACAGCGGGTACGACTACACCGTGACCTTCATCTCGTTCTTGTTCTTCTCGTTGCCGATCTTCTGGGTCGCTGTGCTGCTGAAGCAGTACGTGGCCATCGGCTTCAACGACTTCTTGCAAGATGATCCGCAATTGCCCGTCTGGCTGATAGCCGCCTTCACCTTCTTCAGTGGTCTTCTGTGGGCGTCGATCATTCCGGGCGACCTCAAACGCAAGCTCACGACCTTCGCCCTCGCAGCGGGGGCGACCGCGTCGATGCTCGTGATCATGAACCTCGTCGATTGGTTCACTTATCCGGGCCTCACGATTCTCGGCGTTGCGATCGTCAGCATCGGTGCGGCGGTCGGTTTCACGGCTCTCATGACGGGGCTCAAGAACCGCCGTGCTCTCTACGCGGCGCTCGCTGTCGCGGGCCTTGCCCTCGTGCTCTACTTCCCCTTCCAATTCGGCATCTCGTTCTACATCACCGAATGGTGGATGCTCTTCTTGCTTGCCGTCGCGTCCGTGGGAGTGAGCCTCGGCATCGGCTGGTTCATGGGCGGCGTCGACAGGGGGCCGGTCATGAAGGTGGCTGCCTTCACCGGCTTCATCGCCGCGGGGGCCATTGCACTCGACCGCTTCATGATGGTGTGGGACGACTACGCGGCATCCGGTCGCATCCGCGGGCGTCCGATCGCGACCATCGGCGCCTCAACGCCGGGTCTCGAAGGGTCGCTGTGGGTGCAGGGCATCGATATCTATACGCACCTGCTTCTGCCGACGCTCGCCCTCATTCTCATCTCGTTCGCGACCTACACGCGTTATTCGCGGGCAAGCCTGCTCGAGGTCATGAACCAGGACTACATCCGCACCGCGCGCGCCAAGGGCCTGCACGAGCGCACCGTGGTCGTGCGCCACGCCTTCCGCAACGCCCTCATCCCGATCGCGACGATCGTGGCCTTCGACATCGGCGGTATCGTCGGCGGCGCGGTGATCACGGAGACCGTCTTCGGCTGGACAGGCATGGGTCAGTTGTTCATCAACGGCCTCAATGCCACTGATCCGAACCCCGTCATGGCCTTCTTCCTCGTCGTCGGAGGGCTCGCGATCCTCTTCAACTTGATCGCTGACCTTGTCTACGCCGCTCTCGATCCTCGAATCCGGGTGAACTGATGTCCCTTCCTCCCGAGCCGACTCCGGGCACGACCGCTAGCGGCGTGACCGATGCTGAGAACTCCCTCGAGATGAAGGAGGTCGAAGGCCTCAGTCAGAGCCAGATCGTTCGCCGGCGGTTCTTCCGGCACAAGGGTGCGGTCATCTCGATGATCGTCTTGGCGACCATCATCATCATGGCCTTCAGCGCCGTCGGGTTCGACTTCGTCGTCTTCGACCTGGCGATCAAGACCGTCGGCTGGTGGCAGTGGTCGTGGATCGACATCCCGACCCCGCAGAACGGTGGTCGCCCGACCCTGAGCCTCGTGCCCGAGTTTCTCGGCGGCGACGGAATTCGCGTCGGAGATCATCCCTTCGGTCAAGACGAGATCGGTCGCGACATCTTCGCCGTCGTCATGCGTGGCACGCAGCAGTCGGTCGTCATCATGTTCGTCGTGGGCATCATCGCCACCACGATCGGCACCGTCATCGGAGCTGTCGCGGGCTACTACCGCGGTTGGGTCGACTCGGTGCTCATGCGCTTCACCGACATCATCATCACCATCCCGCTGATCGTCATCGGTGCGGTGCTGGGTCTGGCCTTCGGTCGACTCGGTGCGTTCGTTCTGGCGATCATCATCGGCCTCTTCACGTGGACCGGTCTCGCTCGACTCGTGCGAGCCGAGGTGCTGAGTCTGCGAGAGCGCGAGTTCGTCGACGCGGCGCGCGTGGCCGGTGCGAGCGACCGGCGCATCATCTTCAAGCACATCCTGCCGAACGCCATCGGCGTCATCATCGTCAATACCACCCTGCTGATGGCGGCGGCCATTCTGCTCGAGACCGCCCTGAGCTTCCTCGGCTACGGCGTGCAGCCGCCCGACACCTCGCTCGGCAAGATCATCAGCGAGAACCAGGCCGCGTTTGCAACTCGACCCTGGTTGTTCTGGTGGCCCGGTCTGTTCATCATCTTGATCGCACTCTGCATCAACTTCATCGGTGACGGTCTGCGCGATGCGTTCGACCCGCGCCAGAAGCGCATGCCGAGCTCACGAGCCCTCGCCAAGGGGCGCAACGAGAAGGTCGCGAGCTAGATGCTGGTCACCATGCGCCTAGAGCGCGAGGCCCAGCACGCCGAGGGCGGCGAGCACGCCGAGCACCGCGATCGTGCGCGGGTGCCATTCCCGTCGCAGCGCGCCGGGGGCGATCGGCTCGTCGAGCAGGCCGTCGTCGCGCAGCAGTTCCCAGTGCCGGCGAATGTGGTTCGCTGCAGCGCCGCTCTCGCTCGAGAGCGTGTCACCGGGACGGATCGAGCCAGCGAGTCGCGCCGATTCGCTGACCTTGGTGTCATCAGGGCCGAGCGTGAAAACCGTGTAGCGACCCGACGACGGTGCCGCCCACGCCTCGATGCGCACCGTTCGGGTGTAGAGCGTCAGAGCCCACTTGGTGTCGATGCGCTGAATCGCGGGCCACGGCACGTGCCAGGTGCTGAGCGGGTTGCGCACGATCACTTCGTGCTCAGCCAC
>JBBQKE010000014.1:0-12936 GCA_038326585.1 Actinomycetales bacterium
AGAATTACGGCCGGCACGGCGGCGATGAGCACGAGCAGCGCCGCATAGGGTGCTGCCGCGCCGAATTCGAACACCACCGTGCGGTTCCACAGCTCTGTCGCGAGCGTCTGCACCCCGGTCGGACGCAGCAGCAGCGTTGCAGGCAATTCTTTCATGGTCGCGATGGCAACCAGCAGGGCGCCGATGCCGACGCTCGGCAGCGCGAGCGGAACCGTCACCCGCCACCACGCCTGCAGCGGCGACTGGCCGAGGGTGCGGGCGACGGCGACGAGGCGCGGCGGCACATCACCGAGCCCGGCGCGCATCGTGCCGACGGTCTTCGGCATGAACAGCACGGTGTAGGCGAAGACGAGCACGGCGACGCTCTGGTAGAGCGCAGGCACCACGGCGAGCGCGAAGAAGACAAGCGAGAGACCGACGACGATGCCGGGCAGCGCGTGCCCGAGGTAGCCCACCGACTCGATCGCGGTGACGAGCCGCCCGCGGTAGCGCGACGCCAGCGCGGCGATCGGCAGCGCGAGCACCACGGCGAGCACGGCCGCGGCCACCGCGACGCCGACCGTCGATCCGGCCGCCTCGACCAGGCGCGGCACGTCGATCTCGCGCAGCGTGGCCGCCTCGAGCAGGCGAGAGAGCAACCCGAGCATCGGCATAGCCACCCCGATGAGGGGCGCGATCGCGACGACCGGCAGCAGCGACAGCAAGACCGGGCGGCTCACCGACCGCGGCGCGACAGCACGAGCGGCGGCGCGCGGCAGCTGGCGACGCGCGGTTCGCTCGCCCGCGACCACAACAAGTGCGAGCACGACGAGCAGCAGGGCCAGCGTCGCGGCCTGCGCCCGATCGAAGCTCGCCGAGTAGGCGGCGTTGATGCCCCACGTCAGAGTCGGAAACCGCATCATCGCGACGAGCCCGAAGTCGCTCAGCGCGTAGAGCGCGACGAGCAGCGAACCGGCGATCGCGGCGGGTCGAACGCTCGGCCAGGTGGCGACGAGAAACGCCCGCAACGGGCTGCGGCCCAGCGTGCGCGCGACGCCTTCGAGATCGCCGGATGCTCCGCGCAGCGCTGCCGCCACCGGCAGTGTCACATACGGAACCGTGACGGCCGTGAGCAGCAACCAGCTCGGCAGGAAACCGTTGAGGGCAGGAAAAGCCACGAGCCATCCGTATCCGGCGAGGTACGACGGCACGGCGAGCGGCAACGCCGAGATGAGCAGCCAGCTGCGCGCGAACGGCACACGAACCCGCGTCAGCACGACCGCGATGGCCGTGCCCAGCACGAGGGCGGTCACCGTCGTGGCCGCGGCGAGCCCCAACGAGTTCGCCGCATACTCGAGCACGCGACCCCGCGAGAGGGTCTCCACGATCGCGGCAAGCCCCGACTCGGTTCCGCGCACGAGCAGGTAGACAAGCGGAATCGATACGGCGCCAGCCGAGACGAGCGCTGCGCCGACGAGCCACCGCGGCGGTCGTGCGGGCCCCCCGAAACGCAGTGCCCCGAGACGCGACTGAGCCGCGGGGGTGCTCCGGGCATCCGGAACCCCCGCGGCGGTCGTGATTTCTCGCCCGGGCGCCATGGTCATGGTTCTAGTGCATCACGTTTCTGCTGGTGGTCGGCAGAGACGGAAGTCGTTAGCCAGAGCGCTCGCTGTCGAACTCAGATGAGGCCCGCGTCGGCGAGCAGTCGCTGAGTCGTCTCGAGATCGTCGAGGTCGCTCAAGTCGAGCTCGGGGTTGACGAGGCTGTCGAGGCTCGGCAGACCCTCGGGGGCGTCGACACCCGGCAGCAGCGGGTATTCGAAGGTCTGCTCGACGAAGTAGGTCTGGGCCTCGAGCGACACCAAGAAGCGCACGAACTCGAGCGCATCGGCGTCGGCAGACGACCCGGCGAGGATGCCCGCGCCTGTCACGTTCACGATCGACCCTGCATCACCGGCGGTCAAGAACTTCAGCTGCGCGCGCATGTTCTCGACGCCGATCTCGGCAGCCGCGCGGAACCAGTAGTAATGGTTGCTGAGACCGATCTCGAGCACACCGTCGTTGACCGCGGTCAAGATGGGCGTGTTGCCCTCGAAGATCTGCGGGTCGTTGCCCGCCAGCTCCTGCGCCCACTGCGCAGCGGCCTCTTCGCCATCGAGCACGCGCAGCGCCGTGACGAACGACTGGAAGCTCGCGTTGCTGGGGGCGACGCCGACTCGTCCGGCCCACTCATCGGTGACGTACTCGTCGATCGTGTCGGGTAGCTGGTCGGCGGTGAGTCGTTCGCCGTCGTAGAAGACGACGCGAGCGCGGCCCGTGACACCGACCCAGCTGCCGTCGGTCGAGGTGAAGCCCGCGGGCACCGCGTCGGCGATGTCGGTCGGCAGGGTGGCGAAGAGCCCGGCCTGGCTCAGGGCGCCGAGCGCTCCGGCATCCTGAGAGAAGAAGACGTCGGCCGGTGTCGCGTCGCCCTCTTCGAGCAACAGGGCGCCGAGTTCGGCGGTGTTGCCGTAGCGCACCTCGACCTCGATGCCGCTCGCCGCCTCGAACTGATCGATGAGCGGCTGCACGAGGGCCTCGTCTCGCCCCGAGTAGAGCGTGAAGGTGCCGTCGGCGGTGGGCTCGGAAGGTTGCTCGGTGTCGGTGGGCGCGGGTGCGGCGCAGCCCGCGAGCAGCAGTCCAGCGGCGGCGAAGGCAGTGAGCGAGAGAGGTGCGGAGACGCGCATGGGTGTAGAGCTCCAGAAGAGTGAGAGGGAAGGGAACCGGCAACGCTGCCGCACATAAGGGTAGCCTTACCTAAGCACCAACGCAACCCGCCTCGGTCTCCCTGGTCTGCGGCAGTGCCGCGTGCAATACGCTCGCGGCATGGACGCCATCGATTCGCGCATCATCGACCAGCTGCGGCAGAACGCGCGCGCGGGCTACGGCGACATCGGCGACGTTGTGGGGCTCTCGGCCTCGGCCGTGAAGCGCCGCGTCGATCGGCTCGTGGCCGATGGGGTCATCCGCTCGTTCACGGTGCAGGTCGACCCCGCGGTCGACGGCATGGCTGTCGAGGCCTACGTCGAGCTGTTCTGTCGCGGCACTGTCGCGCCCGACGAGCTGCGCCGCATCCTCTCGGCCGTGCCCGAGGTCGTCGACGCCGGCACGGTAACGGGCGACGCCGACGCGATCGTGCACATCCGCTCACGCGACATCGCTTCGCTAGAGGATGCTCTCGAGCGCGTGCGCGTGGCCCCCAACGTTGACCACACCCGCAGCGCGATCATCCTCACGAGGCTGATCGACCGCCGCAACCAGTAGCTGCGGCGGTCGATCACGCGAGAGGGTTAGGCGGCCGCGGCCTGCTCTGCCGGCTCGTCCCGCTCCACGAGGAACTGCGCGTAGGCCGGAACCGTGAGGAACGTCGGGAAGTCCTCCTGCAGCGTCACGGTGCGGAAGACCTCTTCGGCCTCGGCCATGCGGTGACCCTCGGGGCGCGGCAGCGCCTGCAGCACTTCGGCGAGCATCCCCTCGACCAGTTGACGGGTGATGGGCTCGCCCTCGACCGTGCGGTGGTCCTGGTGCATCCACTGCCACAGCTGCGAGCGGCTGATCTCGGCCGTCGCGGCGTCTTCCATGAGGTCGTCGATCGCCGCGGCGCCGATGCCGCGCAGCCACGACTCGAGGTAGCGCACCGTGATCGACACGTTCGCGCGCACACCGGCCAGCGTCACCTCGCCACCCGCCGAGCGGATGTCGAGCAGGTCGCTCGCCGTCACGTTCACCTCGTCGCGCGTGCGCTCGAGCTGGTTCGGCCGGTCGGCCAGCACCGCGTCGAACTCGGCGCGCGCCGTCGGGATGAGATCGGGATGCGCGACCCACGAGCCGTCGAAGCCGTCGCGAGCCTCGCGGCGCTTGTCGGCGGCCACGCGCTCGAGCGCGCGCTCGGTCACCTCGGGGCTGCGGCGGTTGGGGATGAACGCGCTCATGCCGCCGATGGCGTGCGCGCCCCGCTTGTGGCAGGTCTGCACGAGCAGCTCGGTGTAGGCGCGCATGAACGGCAGCGTCATCAGGATCTGGTCGCGGTCGGGCAGCACGAAGCGCTGGCCGCGGTTGCGGTAGTTCTTGATGATCGAGAACACGTAGTCCCAGCGACCGGCGTTGAGGCCCGCGCAGTGGTCGCGCAGCTCGTAGAGGATCTCGTCCATCTCGAAGGCGGCCGGGAAGGTCTCGATGAGCACGGTCGCGCGGATGGTGCCGTGCGGCAGCCCGAGCTCGGCCTCGGCGAACGAGAACACGTCGTTCCAGAGGCGGGCCTCGCGGTGGTTCTCGAGCTTCGGCAGGTAGAAGTACGGTCCGCGACCGCGGGCGATGAGCTCGGCCGCGTTGTGGAAGAAGTACAGCCCGAAGTCGACCAGGCTCGCACTAGCCGCGTAGTTGCGGCCGCTGCGAGCGGTGTGCTCGAGATGCTTCTCGACGAGGTGCCAGCCGCGCGGACGCATGACGATCGTCGGGGTGCGCTCGGCGGTCACGGTGTACTGCTTACCCTCGGGGCTGGTGAACTCGAGTTCGTCGCGAATCGCGTCTTTGAGCGACAGCTGCCCCTCGATGATGTTGCCCCACGTCGGGCTCGTCGCGTCTTCGAGGTCGGCGAGCCACACGTTGGCGCGCGAGTTGAGCGCGTTGATCGTCATCTTCGGGTCGCAGGGGCCCGTGATCTCGACGCGACGATTGTCGAGGCCGGGGCCGGCGCCGGCAACGCGCCAGTCCGCATCCTCGCGAATGTAGGCCGTGTCGGGCAAGAAGCGCAGGTCGCGCCCGTTGCCGAGGTCGTAGCGCAGCTGCATACGCTCGGCGAGCAGCCCGTGGCGGCGGCCGGCGAACCGGTGCTGCAACTGCTCGACGAAGGCGAGGGCCTCGGGGGTGAGGATCTCGTCGTAGCGCGGCCGCATCGGGCCGTTGATAGTGAGTGAGGGTGCGGTGAGGGTGCTCATGGTCGTCTCGTTTCGCGTCTGTACTGCACGGGCCTAGTGGAACTGCTCGGACTCGGTCGAGCCCACGAGCGCCAAGGTTGCGCTCGCCGGGTTCAGGGCCGTGGCGATCCGGTCGAAGTAGCCGGTGCCGACCTCGCGCTGGTGGCGCGTGGCGGTGTAGCCGTCGGCTTCAGAGGCGAACTCGGCCTCTTGCAGCTCGACGTAGGCACTCATTCCCCGCTGGTTGTAGTCGCGGGCAAGCGTGAACATGGAGTGGTTGAGTGCGTGGAATCCAGCGAGGGTAATGAACTGGAACGCGTAGCCCATCGCCGACAGCTCGCGCTGGAACTTCGCGATGGTGTCGTCGTCGAGGTGACGCTTCCAGTTGAAGCTCGGCGAGCAGTTGTAGGCGAGCTTCTTGCCGGGGAACTCTGAGTGGATGCTCTCCGCCACGGTGCGCGCCAGCTCGAGATCGGGCTCGCTCGACTCGACCCACAGCATGTCGGCGTACTCCATGTAGGCGTGCCCACGTGCGAGCACTGGACCAATACCGGGCTCGACCTCGTAGAAACCTTCGGCCGTGCGGCCGCCGGTGAGGAAGGGCTTGTCGCGGTCATCCACGTCGCTCGTGATGAGGTTGGCGGCGAGCGAGTCGGTGCGGGCGATGACGATCGTCGGCACGTCGGCCACATCGGCTGCGAGGCGGGCGGCGTTGAGCGTGCGGATGTGCTGGCTCGTGGGCACGAGCACCTTGCCGCCCATGTGGCCGCACTTCTTCTCGCTCGCGAGCTGGTCCTCCCAGTGCACACCGGCCGCGCCGGCCTCGATCATGCCGTGCATGAGCTCGTAGGCGTTGAGCGGTCCGCCGAAGCCGGCCTCGGCGTCGGCGACGATCGGCACCATCCAGTCGCGGTCTTCGGCGCCCTCGATCTGCCCGGCGCGCAGCAGCGCGTTGTTGATGCGGCGCACGACGGCGGGCACCGAGTTGGCCGGGTAGAGACTCTGGTCGGGGTAGGTCTGGCCCGACAGGTTGGCGTCGGCGGCGACCTGCCAGCCGCTCAGGTAGATCGACTTCAGGCCCGCGCGCACCTGCTGCACGGCCTGGTTGCCGGTGAGGGCGCCGAGCGCGGCGGTCCACTCTTCGGGGTTTCCGGTGTTCGACTGAATCTGCTCCCAGAGCTTCTCGGCGCCGCGGCGGGCGAGGGTGCGCTCTTCACGAACGGGGCCGCGCAGCTCGATGACGTCGTCGGCGGTGTAGTCGCGGCGCACGCCGTCCCAGCGGGCGTCGGTCTTCCAGCGGGTCTCGAGTTCGGCGGCAGTTTCGGTCTGGTCGCCCGGTCGGTTCGTGGTCATGAGGTGCTCCTGAAGGTCGGTGGTGCTGAGGTCTGGTGAACTCACTCTGTGCGAAGAACGCCACCCGAAACCCGATCAGATCGACTGAAATGTTGCCGAATTTCAGTTGCGCCGAAATCCACGCCATGTCAGGCTCGCCCCATGCTCGAATCGACGACTGCCCAGCCGCAGGCTGATGATGTGCTTGATCCTCTGACTCTCGGCCACCGCATCCGCGCCCTGCGCACGGCAGCTGGCCTCACGCTCGCCGAGGTCGCCGACGCCATCGGCATCGCAACCTCGCACTTGAGCGTGCTCGAGAACGGCAAGCGCGAGGCGAAGCTCAGCGAACTGCAGGCGATCGCGCGGGCCGTCGGCGCCACGCTCGACGACCTGCTGAGCGTCGAGCCGCTCACCGGCCGCGCGGCGCTCGAGGTCGAGCTCGCGCGGGTGCAGGCTGGTCCGCTGTTCGCGAGTCTGGGCATCCCGCCCCTGCCCCTGCGCAAGAGCGTCAGTGACGAGGCGATCGAGACCGTGCTCGCCCTGCACGCCGAACTGCAGCGAGTGCACAGCGAGCGCGCCGCCACCCCCGAAGAGGCCCGCCGCGCCAACACCGAGCTGCGCCGCACGATGCGCGCACGCAGCAACTACTTCGGCGAGCTCGAGTCAACGGCCGCCGATCTGCTGAAGGCCGTGGGGCACGAGGGTGGCCCGCTCTCGCAGCGCCTTGCCGCCGAGCTTGCCACCCACCTCGGCTTCACGTTGCACTATGTCGGCGACCTGCCCGCCTCGACCCGCTCGGTCACCGACCTCGAGCACGGGCGCATCTATCTGCCCGTCAACACCGCTCCGGGTCGGGATGCCCGCACGACGCTCTTGCAAGCCCTCGCCGGTCACGTGCTCGGGCGTGCAGAGCCGCGCGACTACGCCGAGTTTCTGCACCAGCGCGTCGAGACCAACTACCTCGCCGCCGCGCTGCTCATCCCCGAGGCCGACGCCGTGACCTTCCTGCAGCGGGCGAAGGAGCGCCGCGAGCTCGCCGTCGAAGACCTGCGCGACGCCTTCGCGGTGTCATACGAGACGGCCGCGCACCGCTTCACGAATCTCGCCACTGAACACCTCGGAATCCCCGTGCACTTCTTGAAGGTGTCGACGCAGGGCGTGCTGTCGAAGGCCTACGAGAACGACTCAGTGCAGTTTCCGACCGACGCTCTCGGCGCGGTCGAGGGGCAGCTCGTGTGCCGCAAGTGGTCGGCGCGCCAGGTGTTCGACGAGCCCGACCGCTTCAGCCCTTACCACCAGTACACCGACAAGCCCACGGGCACCTACTGGTGCACCTCGCGCATCGAGTCGGGTGCCGGCGGCGACTTCTCGATCTCGGTGGGCACGCCCTTCGCGCACGTCAAGTGGTTCCGCGGGCGTGAGACCGACCGGCGCGGGGCGTCGACCTGCCCGTCTCCGGAGTGCTGCCGAACGGCCCCCGAGTCGCTGGCCGCCCGATGGTCGGGGCGTGCGCGGCCGCAAGCGCGCATCCCGGTCAGCCTGCTCGCGACGCTGCCGACCGAATCGTTTCCCGGAGTCGACCAGACCGAGGTGCTCGGCTTTCTCGAGCGGCACGCGCCGACCCACTGACGAGCGGTTCGTGTTCGCAATTCAGGCTGAGATGACACAGGTGATCAGTTGATGTGTCACTAGTGAACGCTCAGCCTGAGTTGCGAACACCGCACGCGGATACGCTCGCCCCATGAAGTTTTCGGTCGACGCGGGCGCGGCGACGCCGCCGTTCGAGCAGCTGCGCGTGCAGGTGCGCGACGCGGTCGCGGCGGGCGAGCTCGTCGCGGGCGCCAAGCTGCCGACTGTTCGCGCGCTCGCCGAAGAGCTCGGGCTTGCCGCCAACACCGTCGCGCGCGCCTACCGCGAGCTCGAGACCGACGGGATCATCGAGACGCGGGGCCGCGCCGGCTCGTTCGTCGCGCCGCAAGGCGATGCCGGGCAGCAGCAAGCTCAGGTCGCCGCACGCGAGTTCGTCGAGAGGGCTCGGCGGCTCGGGGTCGACGACGCGAGCGCGCTCGACCTGGTGCGCGCCGCTCAGCGCGGCTGAGCATCCGCCGCTCGCTGTTCGCAACTCAGGCAGAGAGCGCAAGAGTGATCACTCGACTGTGCACCCGTGTCAACTCAGCCTGAGTTGCGAACAGAACAGCTACAGCGGCAGCTCGGCGAGCGCCGGGAAGGGGTTGCCGAAGCGGTGCGCCGTCATCGACACCGCCTGCTCACGCAGGAAGGGCAGCAGCTCGACCCGGCCCGAGGCCGTGACTGCTCCCGACCAGATGGCGACGTCGGGATCGCCGTCGAGCGCGATGTGCAGCGCGCGCGCGACCTCGGCGCCGTTCGGCGCGATGAGGCGGATGCGGGCGGGGCGGGCATCCCGCATGCGCTCGGTGAACGTCGCATCCGCTTCAATCGCGATCGAGGCAGCGCGCAGCGACGAGGCGCCGGTGTCGAGCAGCGCGAGCAGGCTCGCGGGCAGCACCGCCGCGCTGCTGATCTCGACGCGTGACCCGGCTCGGGCCGCGGCGAGCAGCACGCGAATCAGCTCGGGCAGCGCGGCCCCCTCGGCGGCGCGCACGGTCACACGAGTGGGTCGGTATCGCAGAACGTTGCGTTCGACGACCTCTGCCACCGAGGCCCCGAGCTGACTCGCGTCGCGCGCGATGCCGAACTCGTCGTCCCAGGCGTGCTGGTCGCTCACGGCACCGGCGCGCGCGGCATCGAAGGCCGCGAAGTCCATGCCGGGTTGGCTCGCCTCGAGCACGGCTCGCACACCGCGGTCGAGGCCCCGCAGGCTCAGCGACTCGCGCGGTTCGCGCGGCACGGCCGCGAAGATGCCGAAGCCCATGACGTACGAGGGCCCTCCGGCCTTGGTCGAGCTGCCCACGCTTGAGCGCTTCCAGCCGCCGAACGGCTGCCGACGCACGATCGCACCCGTCGTGCCGCGGTTCACATAGAGGTTGCCCGCCTGCACCTGGTCGAGCCAGTGCGCGACCTCGTCGGCGTCGAGCGAGTGCAGCCCGGCGGTGAGGCCGAAGGGTGTGGCGTTCTGCAGGTCGATGGCCTCGTCGAGGTCGCGGGCGCGCATGATGCCGAGCACGGGGCCGAAGTACTCGGTCGTGTGAAACTCGCTGCCATCGGCCACGCCGCGCTTGACGCCGGGGCTCCACACCTCGCCGCTCGCGTCGAGGGCCTTCGGGGTGACGAGCCACTCCTCCCCCTCGGCGAGCGCCGTCAGGGCACGCAGCAGCTTGCCGCTCGCGCGCTCGATGAGCGGCCCGACGACCGTGGTCGGGTCGGTGGGGCGGCCGACGCGCACCGTCGTGACGGCATCCACCAACTGTCGTTCGAAGCGGTCGGAGGTAGCGACCGAGCCGACGAGAATCGCCAACGAGGCCGCTGAGCACTTCTGCCCGGCGTGCCCGAAGGCCGATTTCACGAGGTCGGCGACGGCGAGATCAATGTCAGCGCTCGGGGTGATGATCATCGAGTTCTTGCCGCTGGTCTCAGCCAGAATCGGCAGCTCGGCGCGCCACGAGCGGAACAGTGCCGCGGTCTCCCACGCGCCCGTCAGCACGAGGCGGTCGACGGCCGGGTGGCTCATGAGCGCCTGCCCGACCTCGTTCTCGGGCACGTCGACGAAGCGCAGCACCTCGCGCGGCACGCCGGCATCCCACAGCGCTTCGACCATGACGGCGGCGCTGCGGCGCACCTGCGGCGCGGGTTTGATGATGACGGCACTGCCCGCGGCGAGCGCCGCCAGCACGCCGCCGGCCGGAATCGCGACAGGAAAGTTCCACGGCGGCACGACGACGGTCAACCGCACGGGAGTGAAGGTCGCGTCATCGATGCGCGCCAGGTCGCGCGCGCTCTCGGCGTAGTAGTGCGCGAAGTCGATGGCCTCGCTCACCTCGGGGTCGCCCTCGGCGAGGGTCTTGCCGGCCTCGGCCGCCATCACCTCGAGCAGGTCTCCGCGGCGCGCGGCGAGCATGCGCCCTGCGCGGTGCAGGATGCTCGCTCGTTCGTCGACCGACCGCGCAGCCCACCCGGCACCGGCTTCGCGGGTCTCGGCGACGATGCGCTCGATCGCGCCCGCCGTGGCGACCGCGCTCGCGTCGACGAGTGCTTGGCCCCGTGTCGTGGTCTGCGCCCGCTGCAGTATGGCGCGGCCCCACTCGCGGTTGCCCGGCATCGCCGGGTCGGTGTCGGCCGCGTTCTCGAAGCCCGAGCGCACGCCGCCGGGTACGGGCAGCGCGTCGTACTGGTCGAGCGGCTGCTCGGTGAGTCGGTTCTGCACGCGGTGCGGCACGGGCGCGCCGGGCGCGGCCTCGAAGGTTGCGAGCGAGTCGCGAAAACGCTGCTCCTCGCGCGCGAAGATGTCGGGCGAGCTCGTGAGCTCGAAGACCCCCGACAAGAAGTTCTCGGTGCTCGCATTCTCTTCGAGCCGACGGATGAGGTAGCTGATGGCCGAGTCGAAGTCGCTCGGGTGCACGACGGGCGTGTACAGCAGCAGGTGCCCGACGGTGCGGCGCACGGCGTCGGCCTGGTCGGGCGCCATGCCGAGCAGCATCTCGACCTCGATGCCGTCAGTGACCCCTCGCGCTTCAGCGAGCTTCCACGCCCACGCGATGTCGAACAGGTTGTGGCCCGCGAGGCCGATGCGCACCGCGTCCACTCGGTCGGGGCGCAGTGCTGCCTCGAGCACTCGCTTGTAGTTGGCATCGCTGTCGCGCTTGCTGGGCAGCACGGCGACGGGCCACTCGTGCAGCGCAGCATCCACTCGCTCCATCGCGAGGTTGGCGCCTTTCACGACGCGCACCTTGATGCCCGCGCCGCCCGCGGCACGACGCGCCTGGGCCCACGACGTCAGCCGGTCGAGAGCGGGCAGCGCCTCGGGCAGGTAGGCCTGCAGCACGATGCCGGCCTCGTAGTGCTTGAGCGACGGGCGGTCGAGCAGGCGCTGGAAGACCTCGGCGGTCAAGTCGAGGTCGCGAAACTCCTCCATGTCGAGGTTCAAGAAGGTCGGGTTCACGCCGAGTGCGGCAGTGTCGTAGAGCGGAGTGAGGCGCTCGACAACCCGGTCGACCGTCTCGTCGAAGGCCCACATGCTGAGCTGGCTGACGATCGCCGAGACCTTGACCGAGACATAGTCGACGTCGTTGCGCTTGACCAGGTCGGTGATGCCGGCGAGCCTGCGACTTGCTTCGGCATCGCCGAGCACGGCCTCGCCCAGCAAGTTGATGTTGAGCCGGTCGCCCTCACCACGCAGTTGCTCGAGCGTGCGACCAAGCCGGTTCGGCGTCGCGTCGATGACGAGGTGCCCGACCATGCCGCGCAGCACGCGCCGCGCAATCGGCACAATGGGCCACGGCAGCAGCCGGGCGAGCGGGCCGCCGATTGCGATGAGCACCCGCAAGGGCCAGGGCAGAAAGCTCGGGATGCGCCGCGCCAGGTCTTCGAGATTGCGACCCGCGACACTCAGGTCGTCGGGCCGCGCCACTCGGTCGACAAACCCGATCGCGAAGTCGAGCCCTACCGGGTCTTGCAGCAGCCCGCCCAGGCGTGCGGCGCTCGCGTCGGGCGTGACGCCCTCGGTTTGCGACAGCCATTCGCGCACCAGTTCGACGGCCTCGTCGGCGGGGGTGATGCCGGCGGGGTCGGTGTCGCGAGAGCTCTCGGCACTGTCGATCGTCATGGGTACAGTCTGACGGTCGTTCTTGTGCGTGATAAGTGATGATCACCATACACTTCTGTTCGATAGAACCGAACAATGGTGAGACCGATCGAGAGGCACGATCATGCTCGACCTGCGCCGCGTCAGCCTGCTGCGCGAGGTGCACCGACGCGGCACCCTGCACGCCGTCGCACGGGCACTGGCCTACAGCCCCTCGACCATCTCGCAGCAGCTCAGCCTGCTCGAGCGCGAGGTGGGCGTCGCCCTGCTCGAGCGGGCGGGTCGACGTGTGCACCTGACCCCCGCCGGCCTCGTGCTCGTCACCGGCGCGAGCGCGCTGCTCGACGATCTCGAGCGTCTCGAGACCACCATCGCGGCCACGAGCCACGACGTCACGGGCACCGTGCGGCTCGCAGTTTTCCAGTCGGCGGCACTCGGCATCGTGCCGCGCGCGCTGTCGCTGCTCGCCGACGAGTACCCGGGCCTGCGCGTCGAGATCACCCAGCGCGAGCCCGAGAGCGCTCTCGACGAGGTGTGGGCACGCGAGTTCGACCTCGTCATCGCCGAGGAGTACCCGGCGCACGCCGCTCCGCGGCGTCGCGAGCTCGACCGCGTCGCTCTCGGGCGCGACGCCCTGCGGCTCGGCGTGGCGATCGGCAGCGGCATCCGGTCTCTCGCCGACACGTCCGACCGTGCGTGGGTCATGGAACCGCGCGGCACCGCGAGCCGGCACTGGGCCGAGCAGGTCTGCCGCCTGGCCGGATTCGAGCCCGACGTGCGCTTCGAGACCGCCGACCTGCAGGCGCACATCAGCCTCGTCGAGGCCGGCCACGCCGTCGCGCTGCTGCCCGACCTGGTGTGGGCGGGGCGCGACCCCCGCGTCACTCTCATCACCCTTGACGACGACCCGCACCGCACGCTGTTCACGGCCGCGCGCACCTCGGCCGCG
>JBBQKE010000015.1:0-12932 GCA_038326585.1 Actinomycetales bacterium
TGCGGGCCGTCGTCGCGGATGAACTGACCCCACCCGATGCGTTCGAACAGCCGGATGAACAACGGCGTCATGAACAGCGTGAAAGCGAGAGAGAAAGCTCCCGCCATGAGCAGGGCGATCATTCCGAAACCTCCTGAAGCCGGGCCACAAGCTCAGACAGCTCGTCGCCCCCAGCGCCGCC
Organism: Actinomycetales bacterium; assembly: GCA_038326585.1. Classification (GTDB taxonomy): domain Bacteria; phylum Actinomycetota; class Actinomycetes; order Actinomycetales; family Microbacteriaceae; genus Microcella. The sequence goes on from JBBQKE010000015.1 coordinate 182, forward strand.
GCTGACGAGGATCACGGTGTTCGGCCCAGTCGTCGCACGCACAAAATCGTACGCGCTCGCCGCCGTGTCGAAGAGCACTGACTCGCCGTCCCACGAACCTTCGAGGCTCGCCGCCATGTAGAGGTGACGCGCTTCGGTCCCGATCACGACGAGCTGTGCGATATCGAGACGCACCACGATGCGCCCCAATGCATCATGCTCGTCAAGACGATCTTGTTCGTCGACCTGCAGAGGCCCAACGACTGCGACAGTGCGGAGCCCGGAGCGCCCGAGTTCGGCGAGAACCCGCAGCGACGCGCGCACGTCATCGGGCGCCACCGAGTCCGTGTCATCGAGCAGAAGAGCACCGCCGATGCCGGCAAGGCGTTGCGTACGACGGGGCACGTCTCCGTCATCGAGCTCGGTCGTGGCCGCGTCGATGCTGGCGCCGGCCACGAGTCGCACACCCAGTTGCGCGACAACGCGATCGACCACCGCAGCGCCCAGACCCCGCAGCGCAACGACGCGTTCGTCAGAACCGATGGCGACCGTGACCGTCGATCCCGACGGAGTGTGCGTGACATCGACGACCCGCAGTTCGCTCACCATCCCGCGTCTCTCAGTGCTGCTCGCGCGAGGTCTCGCGCGAAGAACGGAATCTTGATACCGCCGATGTCGCGGTAGTCGAGGTGCCCCGGTCCGGCCCACAACACCGTGTCACCCTCGTCAGCCATGCGAACAGCGGCGACGATCGCGTCGTCGGGCGATGCGATCTCGATCAATTCGGCATCGGATCCGGCCGAGCGGGCGCCCTCGAGCAGTGCCGCTCGAATCACTGCAGGGTCTTCGAGTCGGGGATGGTGGTCGGTGACGATCACGACATCGGCACCGAGCGCGGCAACCCTGCCCATCTCAGCGCGCTTCGTGGCATCGCGATTGCCGTTCGCCGCGCAAAGAATGATGAGCCTGCCTGTGGTGAAGCGCCGCACCGCTGCCAGGGTCGTCGAGTACGCGTCGGCGCTGTGGCCAAAATCGACGTAGACGCTCGGGCCGCGGTCGCCGGAGACGCGCTCAGCACGACCCGGGAGATATACCGAGATGGGATCGTCTCCCAGAGCGCCCGCGATGTCGCGCAGCCGGATGCCGGACTCCACGAGCATGGCGATCGCCAGCCCGGCATTGGCCGCCATGTGCGCCCCGATCACCGGCACCGACGATTCGAGCGTCTCCGACGTCGGTGCGGTCAGGCGGAAGTAGGTGCGATCGGGCAGCTCTTCCGTGACGACGAGCTGCCAGTCAGCGGCGACACCTGAGCGCGCCGAAATGGTGACAACCTCGACCTCGGCGGCGTCGACGAATGCTTGTCCCCACTCCGAATCGAGAGAGACGACCCCTCGTCGGGCGCGCTGGCTCGAAAAGAGCGCGGCCTTGGCTGCGAGGTACACCGGCATCGTTCCAAAGTCGTCGAGGTGATCGTGACTGAGGTTGGTGAACCCGACGACATCGAACATGAGTCCGTCGACACGGTGCCGCACGAGGGCCTGTGCACTGACCTCCAGTGTTGCCGCATCGATTCCCAGCTCACGCATGAGGGCGAGCATGGCGTGAATCTCGGGCGCCTCGGGCGTGGTCAGGCGACTGCTGTAGGCGGTTCCGTCGATGATGCGCTCTGCTGTCGTGCTGAGGCCGGTGCGCCGACCCAGTTGCCGAAGAACAGCATCGATCAAGTAGGCCGTCGAGGTCTTGCCATTCGTGCCGGTCACGCCGAACAGAGTCAGGGGGGAATCCGCGGTGCGGTAGACGGCCGCCGAGACGGAGCCGAGTGTGGCACGAGGAGTGGCGCTGATGATCATCGGCAGACCACTGTCGGCAGCGAGAACTCGACCCTCGTCGTCGGTGAGCAGTGCGACGGCGCCGCGGTCGCGCGCCTCGCTGGCGTACGACGCTCCGTGCGCGTGTGCGCCGCGCATCCCGACATAGAGGTCACCCGGGAACACGTGCGAGGCCGCCACGGCGACTCCGGTGACAGCCGCCCCCTCGATGTCGCCGACAACCTCGAAGTCGAAGTCGGTCGCGAGCTCACCCACCGAGCGAGGCACGAGGTGCTCGGGCCGAAGCACGCGAGGGGCCTGAGCAGACAACGCGACCTCTCTTCATGGGCGCACCTACCAAGTGATCGGGAGGCGCGGGGCTGGCTGCGTCGACGGCTCGACCCGGAATGTCTTGAGCACCTGGGTCATGATCGACCGGAAGGAAGGGGCCGCCGCGGCCGAGGTTTTCATCGTATCGGGTCTGCCGTAGGTGACGATAACGACGAACTGCGGATCGTCGGCCGGAGCGATACCCGCCACCGACACCACGCGCTCGTCGGTGTACCGTCCGTTCTCGGAGACCTCCGCGGTTCCGGACTTCGCCGCGACCCGGTATCCCGGAATACTCAGGGCAGTACCGATGGCGGTGTCGGTGGTGACGCTCTCCAGCATGCTGACGGTGGTCTGCGCGGCGGCCTCGGAAACGACGCGAACCGATTCTGTCGAAGGCACGTGAGTGGTGGTGCCATCGGGATACTCGCACCCGGCCACGAGCGTGAGCGGGATGCGTTCTCCCCCGTTCGCGAGTGCCTGATAAGCACTGGCGATCTGGGCGCTCGTCACTGACATGCCTTGGCCGAACATCTGAGTGAGGGCGGTGTGGCCGTCGATGCTTGCCGGGTCGCGCAACGATCCGCTCTCCTCGCCGAGAAAGTCGACACCGGTGGGCGACCCGAACCCGAATGCGCTCAGGTACGAGTTGCGCTCGCCCAACGAGAGTCGCTCGCTCAGAATGGACGTGCCGATGTTCGATGAGCGCGCGAGAATGCCCGTCGACGTCAGGCGAAGGTCGCCGTGCGCCCAGGCATCACCGATCGAATAGCCGGCGATCGTCGGCAGTGTTCCCGGGACGACGAATTGCTCGTTAGCCGTCGTCGAGCGTGCGTCGAGCAGTGCCGCGAAGGTGAACGATTTCACGATCGAGCCTGGTTCGAAGGGGGCGGTGAAGCTTCGCGACCCTCGATCGTCTGGCTCGGTGCCATCGACATCATTGGGATCGACGGCGGGCCAATCCGCAGCGGCAATAACATGACCATCATCGACCCGCACGACCCAGGCGGTCGCCCAGTCGGCACCGATCTCGACGGCCCGTTTGGCGATGGTCTGCTGGGCGAACCACTGAACGTCGGCGTCGATCGTGAGACGCAGCGTTCCGCCGTCGATGGCCTCTTGTTGCACGACCGTGGTGCCCGGCAGCTTCACACCGTCGGCGCCGCGCTCGTAGGTCGATGACCCGTGCGTCGCGTCAAGGCACTCGTTCAGCCGGTATTCGAGCCCCGTCTGCGGGCCGTCGGTGCCCAAGAACCCGACGAGGTTTCCGGCGACCTGTCCGTTCGGATACGTTCTGCTCGGCTGACGCTCGAAGTAGACCCAGGGCACGCGAAGTGCCCGGATGGCTTGGAAGGTCTCGGTCGTGACCCGACGCGCGAGATAGGAATGGTCGTCGTCGGGGTCAAGGGCGAGTTCGGCATCGATGCCCGCGCGCAACTGCAGCGGATCGGCGTCGATCAGCAGCGCGATCGCCGCGAGGGCCTCAGTGACGGTGTGTTGGGTTCTCTCGCCCGTCTCCGGATCGGTCAGCCGGTAGTCCTCGACAAACCGAGGAGACACCGTCACGTCATAACGGTAGACCGAATCAGCGAGCACGACGCCGTGCGCGTCAACGATGTCGCCTCGCGCGCCGTAGAGCGGCGAAGGAATCGACCGACGCGCCTCTGACTCGTCCGACAGTTGCTCGGCCCGCACCACCTGAATGTCGACCAGACGCACAACGAAGCCCCCGAGCACGATCGCCATGACGAGCAGCGCGGCAGCGACGCGACGTCGAGCACGGCGTTCTGCGGTCATCGTGCCGTCGACTCCTCTTTCGTGAGCACGCTCACCGGGTCACCGGTGAGGGGATCGCTCCTGGGGTCGACGGTACCGACGCAGCGGCGTTCGGCGGTGCTGCCACGCCCTGAGTTCCCACCGTCAGTTCGGGCGCGGCTGAGGTCGGAGCCGTCAGGGCGACGTCGGCGAGCAACACGTTTCCGACCGTGGCTCCCGCACCCGCGAAGAGCCCGGCGCCCGAGCCGGCCGCAACAGGCGCACCGAGCACTCGCCCATCGGCGAGTCGCAGGTACGCGGGGCTCGAGTTCGCCACCATGCCCAGCGATTCGGCGTTCAGGGCGAGGTGCTGCGGCGAGCGGAGGGCCTCGATCGACTCGCTGAGCACTTGCGCCGACCGGTCGAGCTCGATGCGTTGCGACTCGAGAGCCGAGATGCGGTAGGCGCCGTCAGAGAGCACGATGCTCAGCAGCAGCTGGGTGAGCAGGATGGCAAAGACGCCGATCACCGTGACGACGGCGTGCGCGGCCCGCGGCCGGGCACGCCGCTGCGTCCGCGTCGTGACGATCTCGAGCGGTGCGCGCTGCGGCGCCGGGCGCGCGTGGCGAACCGGAGCAGTGGCGAGCGCGCTCATGCTGCATCCCGCCGTCGCTCGGCAGCGCGGAGACGCACAGGGATCGAGCGGGAGTTGCGCGCGCGCTCGTCGTCGTCGGCGAGCTCGGCGCCGCGCACGAGCAGGGTGAACTCGGGGCGGTGCTCGGGCAGCTCGATCGGCAGACCAGCCGGGGCCGTCGACCGGGTGCGACGGGCGAGCTCTCGCTTGACGATGCGGTCTTCGAGCGACTGATAGGCGAGCACGACGATGCGACCGCCCAGCGCGAGAGCGTCGAGCGCGGCCGGCAGGGCGAGCTCGAGCGCCTCGAGCTCTCTGTTGACCTCGATGCGCAGAGCCTGGAAGACGCGCTTCGCTGGGTGGCCCGTGCGCTGCACGGCACGAGGAGTGGCGTCGACGATCACCTGCACGAGCTGCGACGAACGCTCGATCGGCTGCACGGCGCGCGCGGCGACGATGCGGCTCGCGTATCGCGGAGCGAGCTTCTCCTCGCCGTACTCGTAGAAGATGCGCCGCAGTTCTGACTCGGAGTACTCAGCGACGATCGCGGCGGCGGTCGTGCCGCTCGTGCGGTCCATGCGCATGTCGAGCGGAGCATCCTGGGAGTAAGCGAAGCCGCGCTCGGCTTCGTCCAGCTGCATCGACGAGACGCCGAGATCGAAGAGCACGGCACTGACGCGATCGATGCCGAGTCCGTCGAGCGCTTCGCGGATGCCGCTGTAGACGGTGTGCACGAGGTGGATGCGGTCTGCGAAGAGCTGCAGGCGCTCCCCAGCCTTCGCGAGTGCGTCGGTGTCGCGATCGAGGCCGACGAGCGTGAGGCCCGGGTGACGCTGCAGCGCGGCAAAGGCGTGACCGCCGAGCCCGAGGGTGGCGTCAACGAGCACGGCTCCCTCAGCGTCGAGCGCGGGAGCGAGCAGCTCGAGCGTGCGCTCGAGCATCACGGGAACGTGAAGGTCGGAGGTCATCATGATCGTTGCCGGATCGAGCGCGGGGCCCTGATCCCCATCCGTTGCGACCTGGCACCGGGGAAGGTGCGCCAGGGCGACTCACGGCTGGGAGTCGGGGTCACGCGATCAGAAGAGTCCGGGGATCACCTCCTCCTCGGTATTCGCGAACGCTTCTTCGCGCTCTGAGTAGTAGGCGTTCCAGGCTTCGGTCGACCAGATCTCGGCGCGGTCACCTGCACCGATGACGGTGAGTTCGCGGTCGAGACCTGCGTAGTCGCGCAGCACAGAGGGAATCGTCAGACGGTGTTGAGAATCGGGCTCTTGCTCGCTGGCGCCTGACAGGAAGAGGCGCTGGAACTCACGGCCCTGCTTGCTCGTGAGCGGCGCCGTGCGGAGCTTGTCGAGCTGCTCTTGGAACATCGGCGCGCTGAACACATAGATGCAGTGCTCTTGGCCGCGGGTCAAGACGACTCCCCCGGCGAGCTCGCTGCGGAACTTGGCAGGCAGGATGATGCGCCCTTTGTCGTCGAGTTTGGGGGTGTGCGTGCCGAGAAGCATCGTCCTGGCCCCCCTCTCATCTCCGGCCCGAGATCAGGTGATGTTCTCCACTTTACTCCACTTTCCTCCACTAAGTAAAGGATTTCCCGCACTCTAGGGCAAATATTCGTCCACCGCACCTCCCTAAACCGCGAAAAGACGCGCCTAGTGAGCCGTCAGGTGCAGTGGAGGATCCGGAGCACATGAGCGACATGACGGCACAAAAAAGGGGCCGACCCGAAGGTCGACCCCGAAAGTGGGAGGAAAGTGGAGGGCTATTCGCCGCGTTCGTCCTGCCGACGTTCCCAGCGCTCGGTCATCGTGTCCATCCACGACGCGCGCGCCGGCTTGCGAGGCGAAGCGCCCGCTGCGGCAGCGGGCGTCGCGTCAGCGCTCGCACGACCGGGAGACAGCACCATGAGCACGCCACCCAGCATGAGGCCGAAACCGACCACGCCGATGAGCGGCTGTTGCACGATGACGCCCGCGATGAGCGCGGCCACCCCCGCGACGGCGAGGAGAGCACCGATCACGATGAGACGGTAGTTGGGCTTTCCGCGGCGACCAGAAACGGTCGCGACGAAATCGGCATCGTTCTGGTAGAGATTGCGCTCCATCTCTTCCAAGAGACGCTGCTCGTGCTCCGAGAGCGGCATGGTTACCCCTTCACCCACTACTGCGGAGCTCTTCCCCGCGCGTTCATTGTAGGACCGCCCTGCTGGATAGGCTAGGAGAGTGCCTGAGAGATTGCGGTTAGTCGACTTGGTCAACGCTCGACTCGAACAGTTTCTCGATCAGCGTGCCTCCCATCTTTCGGGGATCGCCGACGAGCTCTCGGTCTTCACTGACGCCAGCAGTCAACTGCTCAGCGGGGGCAAGAGGTTTCGGGCTCTGTTCTGCTACTGGGGCTGGCACGCCGTCACCGGGACGGTCAACCCTGACGATCTGCTGGCCGAACTCGATTCGCACCCCGACCTGTCGAGCATCATCGATGCCGCGGCCGCACTCGAGCTGTTTCATGCGGCGGCACTCGTGCACGACGACATCATGGACAATTCCGATACCCGACGGGGCATGCCCGCCGCGCACCGCCGATTCGAGGGCGAGCACCGCGAGCATCACTGGTCGGGCAACGCGCAGGGGTACGGAACCTCTTCTGCATTGCTTCTGGGCGACCTGTTGCTGGGCTGGAGCGACGAACTGCTCGATTCCGGCCTCTCACGACTCGACGACGCCGATAGTGCGCGGGCGGCTCGTCGAGAGTTCCACACCATGCGCACCGAGGTGACGGTCGGGCAGTACCTCGACATTCTCGAAGAAGTTGCATGGCGCGATGCCGACGAAGCCGATGTGCTTCCGCGCGCTCACCGCGTGCTGACCTACAAGTCGGCGAAGTACTCGATCGAGGCGCCCCTCGCACTGGGCGCCCTCATGGCCGGAGGCAGTCTCGAGCAGGTGTCGGCGTTGCGTGCATTCGGACTGCCGCTGGGCATCGCCTTTCAATTGCGGGATGACCTGCTGGGAGTGTTCGGCGACCCGCAGGTGACCGGCAAGCCTGCGGGAGACGATCTGCGCGAAGGAAAGCGCACCGTCATCATCGCCCTCGCCCGCGCGGGCCTTCCCGCCGGGCCGGTCGCGCTCATCGACGAGCTGCTCGGAGATGCGACCCTGAGCGACCACCAGATCGCGACCCTGCAGGCGACCATCCGAGACAGCGGTGCTGTCGAGACGGTCGAGCAGATGATCGCGCGATCGGTCGCGACGGCGATCGTCGCCCTCGACGACGCACCCCTGAGCAGGTCAGCCCGGGCCGAATTGATCGGTCTGAGTGATCTCGTGACCCGCCGGGCTCACTGACGTTGCGACGACGTCAGAACGCGAGCGCCTGAGCCACTCGGCGAACCTCAGCCTTGCGGCCCGAGCGCAACGCTGCGATCGGGCTGGTGCCGAGCGTCTCGTCGACCTCGAGCATCCACCGCATCGCCTCGTCGTCGCTGAAGCCGTCGTCGGCCAGAAGCATCAGGGTGCCCCGCAGGTCCTTGATCGGCTCTGCCCCGTCAAGGAACTCCTCGGGCACGACCAGAACGTTGTCGCGTCGCACGGCCAGCAACTGCCGGTCTTCGAGAAGTCGATGCACTTTGCCCGGGCTGAGCCCGAGTCGTTCGACAAGGTCGGGAACGGTCAACCAATGAGCAGAGTCTGCGGCCACGGCTCTAGCGTGCCATGAGTCGGGGCAGCGGTGCGACCGAGCTTTATGTTACGAACATATTAACTGAAATCACTTCTTCCGCTTCTGTTGACTTTCGTTGTACTGTGAACCATCGGACTGGGGGGTCCGAGAGCGCCCGCTCGGGCGTGACGGAGCAGGGGTACTCCTGATGAGGCGTGAAGGGCCGGATCACATGACCGACACTCGCGGCGCTGCTGATGATGTGCGAGTGGTGGCTGATCGTGCCGCAATCGATGCGCGCGCACGCGACGTGTTCGCCGGCCTCTCCCCCACTCGCGTGACGGAACGCAATCGACAGCGTTCGGGCGCAACGGTGCGCGCGCGGTCAGCCGCCTTCACCACCGTTCCCGTCGTGCTCACCGGCGCCATCGTTCTCGGCATGGGCCTTACCGGCCCCGTGGATCCCGCTCACGCGGGCAAACCACTGCCGCCGAAACCGGAACAGTCGCCGTCGCCGTTCGGGCTGCGATCTGCTCTGGCTCAGTGGGGCGCCGCGATCGTTCCCGGCGCACTCGCGACGTCGACCGTCGCCACGACCGCCGCCCCTGCTCTGTATGCCGTCGAGCCCGGCGATACCGTGAGCAGCATCGCGCAGCGGTTCGGGCTCTCGACGGCGTCAGTGCTCGCCCTCAACGGCCTCTCCTGGCGGTCGACCATCTTTCCCGGTCAAGTGCTGACGCTGACCACGGCGCCCGTCAAGACCAGCGCGCCCCCGCCCGCTCGCACCCAATCGGGTCGTTACACGATCGTCAAGGGCGATACGGTTTCAGCAATCGCTGAGCGCTTTGGCGTATCGACGCGCGCGATCCTGAGCGTCAACGGTCTCGATCGTGCCAGCATCATCTACCCCGGCCAAACGGTGACGATTCCTGGTCGGGAGCCGATGGCGCAACCCGTGCCGGCACCGATCGTCGGCGTCGCGGTCGATGCCCCTCGTGCTCCCGCTCCGCCCACCGAAGCCACGCCATCGGCCGAGAGCCGGCCCGCGTCCACTGCTGAGGCCGTCGCTGCGCTCCCCATCGCAGAACGCCCCGTGCTTCCTGTCTCGCCCGCTGCCCGGCCCAGCGCGCCCGCGACGCCGAATGCGCCCAGCGCACCACCGAGCGGTGGCTCGATCACGCCGATGACTGCAGAGATGCGCACGCATGCCGCGACAATCGTGCGCGTAGGGCGCGAGTTGGGAGTGCCGCAGTACGGCATCGTCATTGCGCTCGCTACAGCGATGCAAGAGTCAACGCTGCGCAATCTCTCGTGGGGTGACCGCGACAGCGTCGGCCTGTTCCAGCAGCGACCGAGCTCTGGGTGGGGCACCGCGGCCGACCTGCAGGTCCCGAGCCACGCGGCCCGGCTGTTCTATGTTGGTCGACCGGGTTACACGCGCGGTCTGCTCGGGATTCCTGGCTGGCAGAGCATGACATTGACGCGCGCCGCGCAAGCGGTGCAAATCTCTGCGTACCCCAACCACTACGCGAAGTGGGAGGCGAGCGCGTGGGCCTGGTACTACGAGCTCACCTAAGCCTCGCGCCCAGGGTGCGCCTCAGCCGTTCTGCGAGATCAGCGACCTAGACTCGCACGGTGAGCACCTCGACGACCGATCCCCTCATCGGCCGCCTGATCGACGGCCGGTATCAGGTGCGATCACGCATCGCCCGAGGGGGAATGGCGACCGTCTACCTCGCGACCGATCAGCGGCTCGACCGCCTCGTGGCCGTCAAGATCATGCACGGCCACCTCGCCGACGACAGCCAGTTCAAAGAGCGCTTCATTCAAGAGGCCCGGTCGGCCGCACGACTGGCTCACCCGAACGTCGTGAACGTCTTCGATCAGGGTCAGGATGCCGAATCGGCCTACCTCGTCATGGAGTATCTGCCGGGCATCACGCTGCGCGAACTTCTGCACGAATACGGCGCGCTGACCCCCGAGCAGACCATGGACATCACCGAGGCCGTGCTCGCGGGGCTCGCCGCCGCGCACCGCGCCGGCATCGTGCACCGAGACCTGAAGCCCGAGAACGTCTTGCTCGCCGACGACGGCCGCATCAAGATCGGCGACTTCGGTCTCGCTCGCGCCGCGAGCGCCAACACGGCGACCGGCAAGGCGCTGCTGGGCACGATCGCCTATCTTTCGCCAGAACTCGTGACGCGCGGCATCGCCGACACTCGCAGCGACATCTACGCGGTCGGCATCATGATGTTCGAGATGCTCACGGGCGAGCAGCCCTACAAGGGCGAGCAACCGATGCAGATCGCCTACCAGCACGCGAACGACACCGTGCCGGCGCCGAGCACGTTCAATGCTCGCGTTCCCGCCGAGTGGGATGAGATCGTGCTCTGGGCAACGTCGCGCGACCCCCAGGACCGACCCGCGGATGCCCGCGCCCTGCTCGACCAGCTGAGTGAGACCGGGCGCTCTCTGCAGACAGCACTTCCCGCCACCGAGACGCAGCGCACGATGCTGCTCACCACTCCGATCCCTACCGCTCCTCCGACGGGCGAGACGCAGGTGCTCGGCACCCGTGGCGGGTCAGACTCCCCCGCCGGCCCCTCAGCAACCGGCGAACTGACTCGGCGCGGTGCGTCGAGTCGACGACGTGGCTGGCTGCTCTTCGCCACCGTCGTGGCTCTCACGGCCCTCGCCGTCGGTATCGGCTGGTGGTTCGGCGCCGGGCCCGGCGCGACCGTCACCCTTACCGATGTGCGCGGTGAGACCCCCGAGACCGCGCGTGTGATTCTCGAGGATCAGGGCGCCCTGGTCGCCGATGCGCTCGGCGAACGGTTCGATCTCGAGATCGAAGCAGGCCGGGTCGTCGGCACCGACCCCGAGGCGGGCACGACCATCGACCGCGACACCGAGGTGATCATCGTCGTCTCGCTCGGACCGGAACCGACGACAGTGCCCGACGTCGTGGGGCAGCCCGAAGCCGACGCTCGTGCCGAGCTCGTCTCTTCGGGTTTCGAAGTCGGCGAGAGCATCCTGCAGTTCGATGGCGACATTGCCGACGGCTCCGTCATCGCCGTGCTCGATGCCGACGAACAGACTCTCGCCGCGGGCACCGATTCTTTCAAGGGAACCCCGGTCATCACGCTCGTCTCAGTGGGCCCGATTCCCGAGGTGCGCGGGCTCACCGTCGAGGCCGCCCAAGACGCGCTCAGCGCGCGCGAACTGACAGGCATCGTCGGCGGCACCTCCGAGTTCAACAACGATGTGGCGCTCGGCGATGTACTTCGGGTCGAAGCCACAGCCGAAGGGCCGGTGCGACCGGGGGCGACCTTGACGATCATTGTGTCGCGCGGGCCCGACCTCGTTCAGGTTCCCGACGTCGTCGGTCGGTCGATCAACGCCGCCGTCGCCGCACTCGAGGCAGCGGGGTTCCGGGTCGAGCTCGACACGAACGTTCCCCCGGGCCTTCGCGACACCGAACTCGCACCGGTCCAATCCACCAATCCTTCAGGCGGTGACCGAGTGCTGCGCAACGCCGTGGTGACGGTCGTCGCGCGCTACTAGTCGACTCGACTCAGCTGCGGCCGAGTTCCTCGGCCACGAGGAAGGCCAGCTCGAGCGACTGCATGTGGTTGAGGCGCGGGTCACACAGTGACTCGTACCGCGTCGCCAGAGTGTCTTCATCGATGTGCTCCGAGCCGCCCAGGCACTCGGTGACATCATCGCCCGTGAGCTCGACGTGAATGCCGCCCGGATGAGTGCCCGCGGCGCGGTGCGACTCGAAGAAGCCCTTGACCTCGTCAACGACGTCGTCGAAGCGGCGCGTCTTGTAGCCGGTAGGGGTGGTGAGTCCGTTGCCGTGCATCGGATCAGTGACCCACAGCGGCTGAGCATCGAGACTCTTGATCGCCTCCAGCAAGGGCGGCAGGGCATCCCGCACGGTTCCCGCACCCATGCGCGTGATGAAGGTGAGGCGTCCGGGCTCGCGATCAGGGTCGAGCACGTCGATGAGTTTCTCCATCGTCTCTGGCGTCGTCGACGGGCCGAGCTTGACGCCGATGGGGTTGCGGATGCGCTTGAAAAAGTCGACATGCGCACCGTCGAGCTCGCGCGTGCGTTCACCGATCCAGAGAAAGTGTGCCGAGGTGTTGTAGGGCGTTCCCGTGCGCGAGTCAATGCGCGTCATGGGGCGCTCGTATTCCATGAGCAGGCCCTCGTGGCTGCTGTAGAACTCCACGCGCTTGAGCTCGTCGAAGTCGGCGCCAGCGGCCTCCATGAACTTCACCGCGCGGTCGATCTCTTTCGCCAGGCCCTCGTAACGCTGATTGGCCGGGTTCGCGGCGAAGCCCTTGTTCCAGCTGTGCACCATGCGCAGGTCGGCGAAGCCACCCTGCGTGAAGGCGCGGATCAGATTGAGGGTCGACGCGGCGGTGTGGTAACCCCGCACGATGCGTCGCGGGTCGGGCTCGCGTGATTCGGGGGTGAAGTCGTAGCCGTTGACGATGTCCCCGCGGTAGGCGGGCAGCGTGATGTCGCCGCGCGTTTCTGTGTTGCTTGACCGTGGCTTGGCGAACTGGCCGGCCAT
>JBBQKE010000016.1:0-12887 GCA_038326585.1 Actinomycetales bacterium
TGTCGACGTAGTCAGAGCCCAGGCGCTTCAGGCTCGCATCGAGCGAGTTCAACAGGTACTTGCGAGAGCCCCACTCGCCGTAGGGGCCGGGCCACATGTAGTAGCCCGCCTTGCTCGAGATCACGAGCTCGTCGCGGTAGGGCAGAAGGTCGGCGTGCAGGATCGAGCCGAAGTTCTCTTCAGCGCTGCCGGCGGGCGGGCCGTAGTTGTTGGCCAGGTCGAAGTGGGTCACTCCGCGGTCGAAAGCGCGACGCACGATCGCGCGCTGTGTCTCGAGTGGCCGATCGTGGCCGAAGTTGTTCCAGAGACCGAGCGAAATGCGCGGAAGCCGCAGGCCGCTGCGCCCGACTCGTGCGTATTCGAGCACGTCATAGCGATCGGATGCGGCGAGATACGGGTCGTGGGTGTCAGGCATGGTTACAGCGTACGACCGGCCGACACCGGGGTTTCACACGCCGCCCGACCGTAAGATGCGCCTATGCGAACCTTTCATCTGGCCGGCGGTTGTTTCTGGTGTCTCGATGCGGTCTACCGCGTGCTCGATGGCGTTCACGACGTCGTTTCGGGCTACACCGGCGGCCACGTCGAGAACCCCTCGTACGAGCTCATTTGCACCGGGTCGACGGGTCACGCCGAAGCCGTCGCGGTCACGTTCGACCCCGACGTGATTCCTGCCGACGTCATTCTCGACGTGTTCTTCACCCTGCACGACCCGCGCCAGCTCAACCGGCAGGGCAATGACGTGGGCACGCAGTACCGCTCGGCCATGTTCTCCGTCGACGACGAGCAGAAGGCGCTTTTCGAAGCGGCACGCGACCGCGCATCCGAGTACTGGGAGGGCGGCATTGTGACCGAGATCTCCCCGCTGTCGACGTACTTCATCGCTGAGGACTACCACCAAGACTTCTTCGCCAAGAACCCGGGGCAGGGCTACTGCCTGGCTGTCGCTCTGCCCAAGGTCAACAAGATTCGGCAGTCGTACGCATCGTACGTGAAGGCATCCTGACCAGCGAGTTACCCTCCTCCCCACCCCGCGGCAGCATCGCGCGCATCCCCGAGACCGGATGCTCACCGCACGGCTCTTACCGCGTCGAGCACACTTCTGCACGGGCGTCGGCGTTCTCCGGCACGAACCGTCGACGCCCACCCGACACTCATCTGCAGGAGGACCGCATGACCGACATCATCACCCTGACGGGGCTCGTCGCCACGAGCCCGCGGCACATCACCACGAGCGAAGGGCTCGCGATCACGTCGTTCCGGCTCGCCTCGAACCAGCGACGATTCGACCGCGGTCAGAACGCCTGGGTTGACGGCGACACGAACTGGTACACGATCACCGCGTTTCGACAGCTGGGCGTGCACACGGCATCGTCGGTCGAGAAGGGCCAGCGAGTCATCGTGACGGGTCGCGTGCGCATTCGCGACTGGGAGAGCGGAGAAAAGTCGGGCACGACCGTCGAGGTCGATGCTGAGTCGATCGGCCACGACTTGACGTGGGGGCGTGCGTCGTTCACTCGCAGTGTCATCGCGGCGAAGAGTGAGGCCCCTGACGCACAGGCGTCGCAGACGTCGTCGGCCACTACGGCGATCGGCGGTGACGCGGTACCCGCCGGCGGCGCAGAGCGTGACGGTGACGCAGAGCGTGACGGTGACGCAGAGTCCGTGGGTGAGAATGCAGAGATCGAGTTCGCCTCGGCAGGTACTTCGACGCCATTCTGACCTGCGACCGATCGAACCTCAGCGAACGCGAATTCCTCCCCGCTGCCACATCGTGACGGCGGCGACTCGGGGATTCGCGTTTTCGCTGGTGTCGAGCCCGAGGGCCACGAAGAGCCGATGCAGCATGGTCTCGACCGCTCGCGTCGTCGTTCCTCTGGCTTCGGCCAGTGCGCGAGTCGATGAGCCCGCCGCGAGCATGCGCAACACTTCGGCTTGTGCGGCTGTCACCGTCGGCACTCCGTCGTTGACGATATCGCCGAGGTCGTCTGCATGGTCGTCGGGCGCGCCACTGATCGCCCGCTCGATGGCGTCGGCAAGGTCGTCGATGCGTGCCAACTGCGACTTCACCAAATAGACAGCTCCGCGGGGGATGCGCTGTGGGTCAGGCACCGCGAGCTCGGGCGAGCGGTGTGAGGTGAGCACCACGAGGCCCACCCACGGAAACTCGTCGGCGACAATGCGCAGCAGGTCGGCGCCACTCTTGTCGGTGCCAAAGTTGAGGTCGCTGATCACCGCGTGCGGGTCGATCGCGCGCACTGCCTCGACGGCCTGTTCGACCGAGGTGGTCGCGGTCACCGCGTAACCCTTGGCCTCGAGTCCGCCGCTCACGAGCGACAGGGTGAACGCATCGTCATCAGCAATCACCACCCGAAGTGCTCGCGATTCGAGATTGCTCATTCCGTCACCATTCTGTTCGACTCGTGTTCTCGCAAGGTGTCTCGCACTGTTGTCAGCAGCAGGCTTGTCGTGTAGGGCTTGGGCAAGAATCGTGCGACCCCCATGCCCACAGCACCCGACGCGTCACCGTTCGAGGTCAGCCCACTCGCCGCAATGATCGGAAGATCGGGGTGGTGCTCTTCGAGATAGGCCGTGGTCGCCGCGCCGTCCATCACCGGCATCATCATGTCAGTCAACACGAGATCGACGGGCACATCACCAGACTCGATCAGGTCGATGGCTTCGCGACCATGAGATGCGTGAAGCGTGCGGTAGCCGTAAGCCTCGAGCGTCTGGCACGTGATGCGCCGAATGAAATCTTCGTCTTCAACGACTAGCACGCACTCGCCAGCCCCGCGGGGTACCGGTGATCCCACAGCTCGCTCGGCCCGCGGCTGCGTCGACGTAACGCTCGCCGGGAAGCCGACGCGAATGCTTGTGCCCCGGTCGGGTTCGCTCGTGGCCTGAATGAAGCCACCGTGGCTGCGGACGATGGCAAGGGTCGTCGATAGCCCAAGACCAGTACCCCGACCCGTGCCCTTCGTCGTGAAGAACGGCTCGAACGCCTTGGTCACCACCTCGGGCGACATGCCTTGCCCACTGTCGGTGACAGAGAGCACCACGTAGTCACCGGCGCTCGCGGCGTGCTCGATCGAAAAGACCTCGGCATCGAAGTGCTCGATGGTTGCGGAGACCGTGAGCCGGCCGCCCGCGGGCATGGCATCGCGCGCGTTGAGCAGCAGATTGATCATGACCTGCATGAACTGGGTCGCGTCACCGGTGCACGCTCCCAGAGCGCCGGAGCGAGAGACTGACAGGGTGATCGTCGTCGCAAGGGCGTCGCGCGCGTAGTTCTCGACATCGTCAAGCAGGGCATCCATCGAGACCTCGTCGCGGCGGCCCTCGACTCCGCGCGCGAACGCGAGCACTTGGCGAACCATTTCTGCGCCGCGCTTGACCGATGACTCAAGGGTGGCCAGGATCTCGCGGCGGTCGTGGTCGTGCTCGTCGAGCGCGAGAAGCTGCGCCGACATCAAGATGGGGGTGAGTACATTGTTGAGGTCGTGCGCGATGCCACCGGCAAGAGTGCCGAGGCTTTCCATGCGTTGCGATCGTGCGCTTGCCTCTTGATTGTGTCGATAAGCGGTGATGTCGGTGTTGATGCAGAGCACGGCGCGGGGCTCGCCGTCGTCGTTGTAGATGACCTGCCAGCGGCAGTCGACGACGATCGCCCGCCCCGTTCGCGAACGTTGCATGAGTTCGCCGGCCCAATAGCCCTCGCGCAGTACCTCGTCGGCGGCGGATTCGAATTCTTCAAGGTTGTCGTAGAGCAGTTCAGTCGCCAACCGACCGAGCACGTCGGCTTCCGGCATTTCGTACAGTTCGGCTGCTGCGCGGTTCCAGTAGTGAATGCGGTGGTCGAGGCCGCGAACGATGATCGCGTCACGCGCGATGTCGAGCAGAGCGGCTTGCTCTTCGAGCCGACGGGTGGTCTCGCGCTCGCGCTCGCGCGCCGTCACGTCGGCCGTCGTGTCGCGCAGGTGCATCACGATCCCGGTCTCGACAGGGTAGATCGTCACGTCGAGCCAGAGCTCGGTGAGTTCGCCCCACTCTTGGTGAACCACGCTCTCACGAGTATCGGCAGCCTGACGGAAGGCGGCTTCGAACGGCGTTCCGAGGATCGACGGATACGCCGCCCACAACTCATGACCCACCACCTCGGAGGCGCTTCGCCCCAGCAGGTGCTCAGCGGTCGGATTCATGAATGTCACGGCCCACGAGCTGTCGAGAAAGACGAGCCCGTCTGAGATCGTTCGCAGCGATGCCGTCAAGCGTTCATCGAGATCTCGCGCTCGATCGCGCTCGAGCGCGAACTCGGTGATGTCCCAGACGGCGCCGTGAACCCCGCGCGCCGTGCCATCGCGACCCCACCCTGGCTCGCCGATCGTGCGTACCGTGAGCAGCGTGCCGTCGGTGGTGGTCATCTTCGACTCTGTGTCGAAGGGCTCGCCATCATCAAGGCAACGGGCGAGAAGATTCGCCACCCTCTCACGGTCGCCGGGCACATGAAGGCTCCATGCCACATCATTGGTCAGCGGTAGATCACGCGCTACCCCGAACATGCTCAGAGCGCCATCGGTGGGCCGTATTTGGCGGGTTGTGGCGTCGACCGACCACCCACCGAAGCGGGCCATCCGACCCGCCAATCGCAGCATGTCTTCACTGGCGCGGGATCGATCGATCGCCTCCGACCGATGCGTGATATCGATCGCGATGCCGGCCACGGCCACCTGAGTGTCGCCGAGCGAGACGGGCAGGTTCAGTATCTGGGCACAAAAGATAGTTCCATCGGGCCGGGTTCCGGTCGCTTCGTACAGCGTCGTTTCACCGCGAGTAGCCTCGAGAAACTTCTGGCGCACGAATTCCCTATCGACGGCCGCGACCGTGTCGTCGAAGGTGCGGCCCACGAGATCGTCTCGGTCCGCGTGAACTCGATCGCACAGCACGTCGTTGACGGCAAGGAAGCGACCGTCGAGATCGAGAAGGTAGGCGGCATCGGGATGCGCTTCGACGATCGCGGAGAACCCCGCGATGAGCGTCCCGACATCGAGGGTGACCTCTGGTCGTGACGCGGGCGCAGTGGGGTCGTTCATGCAGACGAACTCGCAGCGTTCAGCAGAAGCAGTCGGACTTTCGCCAGCAGGTCAGCGAGGTCGATCGGCTTGCGGGCGAAATCGGTCAAGTGCGCGGGAAGGTCGTCGGGCGGGTGCGCTTCGCCGCTCAGCACCAGAATCGGCGTGACCGTACTCGCGCGTCGCACCGCAGTGATCGTGTCATACACGGTGCCGCCCGGCATGTTGACGTCGAGGATGACGAGGTCGGTCGAGCGCGTCACGAGCGCCGCTGTCTCGAGCGCATCGCCCGCTTCGGTGACCTGAAAACCCTCCGACTCGAGGGCCATTCTCAAGACGCGGCGCACGAGAGAATCATCGTCGGCGATGAGCACTGAGACGGTCGGCCCGGCGGGCGTGGTCATTGTCTCAGTGTAGGCGCGTGCACCCGTTCTTGAAGGGTGCACCGAAAAGCGGTTTCGCCCCCATTAGGGGGAGGGCGGTGATTCGTTAGAGGCGATCGAGGTGAGGTCTCGAGAGACCGCACGCAGGTGCTCGAGCACCGAGTCGACCAGTGAGGTGTCGACGACGCTGATCGAGCCGTCGCCAGTCGTCGTCGAGGTCGCCGTGAAGTTCAACGCCATGACGCACGCCGCGAGTCGCCCTTGTACCGGTCCGTGCATGAGGTCTGTCAGCCGGAGGCGTTCTGTTCGGACGAGGTCGTCGTAGGCCGCGCGCTCGAGCTCACGCTGCACGCTTCGAATCGATAACTCATTTGCAGCTGCACGATTCGCGTCGGCAAGCACCACCGCGCCGACGAGCACGACGCACGAGAGCGCCAAGGCCATGACGAGCAGGGGAAGCACGATGAGGCCGTTCTGCGTGATCGGATCGATTCCGCTGTTGAGCATGAGGTAGACGGCGAGACCGATCCCCAGCGAGCAACCGACAACGGTGGCGCGCTGATCTCGTGCAGCTCGGCTCTGCGGTTCTAACCGAGCTGTCAGCCAGGGCACGAGGCCGATCACCACGGATGCGGCCACGATCGAGACCGTGAGCTCGAGCGCCGCCAGGTCTCCAAAGACCCGCCAGACCTCGGGGAGAAGAGGAAAGGTAGTCGAGAGCGCGGCCAGGGCTGCGATGACCCACGGCAGTCGTGGAGGAACATCCCAAGCGCGTCGCACTGTCGAACGCAGGGGAGCGAGGCGTTCGGCGGGGACCGTTGGGGGTTCCAAGAGGTCGGCCGTGTGGTCGTGCAGTTGCGACACCCGCAGGCTCAGTTCTGCCAGTGCCGGCAGGCTCAGGCGGTCTCGGGAGGATTCGAGGCTGGCCACGAGTTCGCTCAGCGCGGGCTGCAACGACTCGCGCACCGCGGTGTTGAGCGAGCGGCGCACCTCGACGCTCGTCGCGCCCGCCGTGGACCGTTGTCGCTCGATGCTGAGGTTCGTGGCGTCGAGGGTACCGAGGAGCAATCGTCGGCGGTCGATCTGGGCGACCGTGTAGACCACGAGGGGAAGCCAGATGATGCTGCCCAGAAGCCAGACCAGTATTCGTTCGAGATATTCGGGCTCGACGCCCGCGAGTGACGATGCCAATGAGCCGCCGATGAGGCCTCGCGCGATTGCTGCGGCGCCCCAGAGACCCGCGACGACCGTCAACGGCAACAACGACGATCGTCTCCTCGCGAGAGCGCCTCCCCCGAGGATGATGACACCCACGACGAGGTGCTGCGACACGGATGAGATCAGCGGCCACCACCAGGAATCGAAGCCTGACACGCTTTCGCGCAGCATGATGATCAACGTGGTGGGCACGAAGAGGCCAGCCCAGAGAGACCAGTGGGTGGCCCACGGGCCGCCGAGCGCTTCACGCACCGTCATTCGGGATTCTCGCCTTCAGCCGCACGGTCGGCACGTGCACGGTGCACAATGCCCTTAAGCCCGTGACTGACGCGATCGTTCCTGGTCTCACCCGAAGAGACCAGGAACGACCGCTGTCGCAGCGGTTCTGCGTCGACCCGAACGACTCAGAGCCACCGGATATCGTAGCGACCCCCGACGATCCCCCGATCGCCGTTCGCTTCGTTCCGTTGATTGATCATGCTCCATGCCACAGCACGAGTGCAAACACTCTCACCCCAGCGCGTTCGCATTGCGAACTCCGCTAGTTCTGTGCCCGTGGAGCACGGTAGAACCACACGGCCTAGAATCGACGAGCGCCATCGAGCGCGAACGCGAGAGGGCTGTCATGCGGACCAAGGTGGTGCGAGCATCCGTCGTCGGCGTTCTGGGGCTTCTGGTTCTCGTGGCAGGGTGCGCACCCACCGATGAGCTGCCTGCGCCCACCGAGACCTCGACATCAACACCCACGCCGACGCCGACACCCGAACCGGATCCCGAGCTCATCGAGGGCGGTACTGCCGGCCAGAACCGGCCCTTCTTCGAGTTCGTTCTCGAGGGCGTGCTTACCGAGAACCCTGCGCCGACCAATCGACTCGTCGTCGACTCTCTCGTCGACGCCGGGTTCGATAAAGCGGCCATGGAGGTCACCGCCGACACCACGCCGGTAGGTGACCGCGCAGACTCGATATTGATCTCGGTGCAGATCGACGGGCAGTGCCTGATCGGCCAGATCATCGAGTCTGAGTTGACGTCGCAGCTGACCGACGTGCTCGGCACCGGCCGGTGCCTGGTGGGCCACACGGTCTCCATAGACTGGTAGGTATGGCCGAATTTATTTACACCATGGTCCGCGCGCGCAAGGCGGTCGGCGACAAGCTCATTCTCGATGACGTGACGATGTCGTTCTTCCCTGGCGCCAAGATCGGCATGGTCGGCCCGAATGGCGCCGGAAAGTCAACAATCATCAAGATCATGGCGGGTCTTGATACCCCCTCGAACGGTGAGGCACGCCTCAGCCCCGGCTACACCGTCGGCATTCTCATGCAAGAGCCTGAGCTTGATGAGTCGAAGACCGTGCTCGAGAACGTGCAAGAGGGCGTGCGCGAGCTCGCTGACAAACTGCACCGCTTCAACGAGATCTCGGCAGCCATGGCCGACCCTGACGCCGACTTCGATGCCCTGCTGGCCGAGATGGGCACGCTGCAAGAAGACCTTGACGCGCAGAACGGCTGGGATCTCGATTCACAGCTCGAACAGGCGATGGATGCTCTGCGGTGCCCGCCCGGAGACGAGCTGGTGACTCACCTCTCGGGTGGTGAGAAGCGGCGCGTCGCGCTGTGCAAACTTCTGCTCGAAAAGCCCGACCTGCTCCTCCTCGACGAGCCCACCAACCACCTCGACGCCGAAAGCGTGCTGTGGCTCGAGCAGCACCTGCAGAAGTACCCCGGCGCCGTCATCGCGATTACCCACGACAGGTACTTTCTCGACCACGTCGCCGAGTGGATCGCTGAGGTCGACCGCGGTCGTCTCTACCCCTACGAGGGCAACTACTCGACCTACCTCGAGAAGAAGGCCGCACGCCTGCAGGTGCAGGGCAAGAAAGACGCCAAGCTCGCCAAGCGTCTCGAAGGCGAGCTCGAATGGGTGCGCTCGAATGCCAAGGGTCGCCAGGCCAAGTCGAAGGCGCGTCTCGCGCGCTACGAAGAGATGGCGTCAGAGGCCGAGAAGACGCGCAAGCTCGACTTCGAAGAGATCGTCATCCCCGTCGGTCCGCGCCTGGGCGCGCAGGTCATCGAAGCGACGAAGCTCAAGAAGGGCTTCGGCGACCGCATCTTGATCGACGGGCTCTCATTCACCCTGCCGCGCAACGGCATCGTGGGCATCATCGGTCCCAACGGCGTGGGTAAGACGACTCTCTTCAAGACCATCGTTGGGCTCGAAGAGCTCGACAGCGGCACGCTCAAGATCGGCGAGACCGTCGACATCTCGTACGTCGACCAGAGCCGCGGCGGCATCGACCCGAACAAGACCCTGTGGGAGGTCGTGAGCGACGGCCTTGACTACATTCAGGTTGGCAAGACCGAGATTCCATCGCGGGCATACGTCTCGCAATTCGGCTTCAAGGGCCCCGATCAGCAGAAGAAGGCCGGCGTGCTCTCGGGCGGCGAGCGCAACCGCCTCAACCTCGCACTCACGCTGAAGCAAGGCGGCAACCTGCTGCTGCTCGACGAGCCGACCAACGACCTTGACGTCGAGACGCTCGGCAGCCTCGAGAACGCCCTGCTCGAGTACCCCGGGTGCGCGGTGGTCATCACGCACGACCGGTGGTTCCTCGACCGCATCGCCACGCACATCCTCGCCTATGAAGGCACCGACGAGAAGCCGAGCTATTGGCACTGGTTCGAAGGCAACTTCGAATCGTACGAGGCCAACAAGGTCGAGCGTCTGGGGCCCGAAGCGGCCAAGCCGCACCGCTCGGCGTACCGCAAACTGACGCGCGACTGAGCGGTCGGCTCATGGGTCGCATCAGATTTCTCGCCGTTCGTGTTCGTGACTCGTTCTGGTTCTTTCCCGCGATCGCGATCGCGCTCGCGATCGCCGTCGCCGAGTCCGTCGTCGCCCTCGATCGGTCGCTGGGTTTCGAGGGAGTGTTCATCCTCGACGTCGGCCCCGAGGGGGCCCGCGGTCTGCTCGCCGCGATCGCGACATCGATGCTGGCCGTGGCCGCGACGATGTTCTCGATCACGATCGCTGTTCTCGCGCTGACCTCCTCGGCCTACGGGCCGCGTCTCGTGCAGAACTTCATGGCCGATCGCGGCAATCAATTCGTGCTCTCGGTGCTCGTGTCGACCTCGCTCTATGCGCTACTGGTGCTGCGGTGGGTGAGGGCGGGCGACGAGGCCTTCGTTCCCGGGCTTGCGGTGTCGGCGGCCCTTGCCCTGACGGTCCTCTGCATTTCGTCGCTCATCTACTTCATTCACCACATCAGCAGCGGCATTCAGATCTCGACGCTGTCGGGCGAAGTGCGCTCTGATCTGACGCACCGCATGGCCCAGACCTACCCGGCTGAGCACGATGCGTCGATGCGACCGGCCTCGACGTGGCCGGCTGCAGACGGCACCGAGACGGTCGTGTTCGCCGAGGGCGACGGGTACGTCGCTGACATCAGCAGCGGTGATCTCGTGAAGGCGGCGGCGGGGGTTGACGGCAGGATCGATCTGCTGGTGCGACCGGGCGGCTTCGTCTGCCGCGGCGATCACGTCGCGATGGTGGTGACCGAGCTCAACGACCAGCGCGAGGACTCGGTGGATGCCCGACGATCCTCGCTCGTGGCTGCAGTGAGGTCGAACGTGACACTGAGAGATGAGCGCACCCCGTACCAAGATGGGGAGTATCTTGCTCGTCAGCTAGTCGATATCGCCGTGCGCGCGTTGAGCTCGGGTGTCAACGACCCGTATACCGCCGTCGGGGCGATCGACTCGCTGAAGGCCGCCTTTGCCGGTACGGCCACGCACCCCGATCCGCACCCGGTGTTCGCCGATGAGGATGGTCAGATCCGCCTGAGGGTCGCACGCCGGCCCTGGAGCGAGGTGGTCGTCGAGGTTGTTGATGCGATGCGTTCTGCGTCTGCCGGGCAACCGATTGTCGCCGAGAGGTTGCTCGACCTGCTCGGCGCACTGGCGGTTCGGGCCACCAGTGCTGAGCGGCAGGTTGCGCTCGTCGAGGCGGCTGACCGCGTCATTCTCGGGGTCGAGGGCCCCAGCGTGCTCGACTTCGATCGAGAGAGATTGCAGACGGCCGCGGCGTGGCGCGAGACGGTGACGTCGTGACACGTCTGCACATACCGGTTCCGTTGCGCTGGAGTGATCTCGACGCGTACGAGCACGTCAACAACGCGCGCATGCTCACACTGCTCGAAGAAGCGCGCATCGCGGCCTTCTGGAACGACCCCGAAGCGGGTGCACCGACGGCGGTGCTCGAAACGGGCCCCGGCTCGCCGACGGTGACCCTCGTGGCCGCGCAGCGCGTCGAGTACCTACTTCCGATTCCCTTTCACCGCGAGCCGCTCGATGTCGAGCTGTGGATCGGTCGCCTCGGGGGGGCGAGCCTCGAGGTCTGCTACGAGATCTACAGTCCTGCCGGCACGGGCGAGCGCGCGCTCTACACCCGAGCGTCGACCACCATGGTGCTCGTCGACCGCGAGAGCGGCGAGCCCCGGCGGGTGAGCGAAGAGGCTCGCGCCGCGTGGGCGCCCTACATTGAAGAACCGCTCGCGTTCCGCGCCTGAGTACTAGGCGAGGTCAGAGGGCACGCGCACCATGCCCTCTTGCGCGACGCTCGCCACGAGTACGCCGTCTCGAGTGAAGATGCGCCCCTGCGAGAGTCCTCGACCACCCTGCGCGGTGGGGGATTCCTGCACGTAGAGCAACCAGTCGTCGACGCGCGCGAATCGGTGCCACCACATGGCGTGGTCGAGGCTCGCCATCTTGAGCCCCGGCGTCGCCCAGGTGTGACCGTGCCGGCGCAGGATCGGCTCGAGAATCGTGTAGTCGCTCGCGTAGGCGAGCGCAGCACGGTGCAGGTTCTCGTCATCGGGCAGTCGACTCGAGCAGCGAAACCAGACGGCCTGTTGCGCCTTCGGCTCGGAGCCCGCGACGAAGTAGAGCGGAGCATCCACGTGCCGCAGGTCGAACGGTCGGTTGTGTGCCCAGTACTGCGCTACTGGGTGATCAATCTCGCCGAGCAGTTCCTTCGCACTCGGAAGATCTTCGGGCTGCGTAATGCCCTTGGGCATCGTCGCCTGATGATCGAGGCCGGGATCAACATCTTGAAAACTCGCGATCATCGAGAGGATCGGCTGGCCGTTCTGGTAGGCCTGGGTGCGCCTGGCCGAGAACGATCGGCCATCGTGAATGCGGTCGACCGAGAAGGTGATGGGCTGCTCGTCATCGCCCGGTCGCAAGAAGTAGCCGTGCATCGAGTGGATGAAGCGATCGGCCTCGACGGTCTGCATCGCGGCGAGCACGGCCTGCGCGGCGACTTGGCCGCCGAAGACGCGTCGTTGCGGAGTCCAGAGGCTCGGGGCGGTGAAGATGTCTTCGCTCGTGCGGGCATCAGTATCGGTCAGGGTCAAGGCAGCGAGCATGTCGGCAACTGGGTCGCGAGTGGGGTCGGTCACACGCGTAGTCTAAGGAGCGATGAACGCGTCGTTCACCCTCACCTCACTCCCCGCCGCTCAAGACCTCTCGGTGCTGCTCGGGCGCGCCCTGCGACTCGACGACGCCGGCGCCGTTCGGCTCATCGCCGACAGCGGGGTGCTCGCGGTCTATGTCGCCGTCATCACGCCCAAGGGTCTGCTCGACCGCGGTCCGACCGTGCTCGGGCTGCGCACCCTGGCCTTGAGCGAGGGCGCCTTCGATGTGGTGGTTCCGATTCGATCGATGCAGATGCGGGTGGATGCCGCTCTCGCGCCGGTCGCGGAGGGCGCGGTCACGATCGGCCTCCCTGCCGCCGTCAACACCGTGGTGTGGTCGGCGATCTCGCCACCTCGAGGTGGCTGGCAGCGCATGGCCCCGGTCGAAGCCGCCGGCTTCTCGGCCGCCGCGCGTGCCGGCATCGAAGAGGTCGCGACCGCGATTCCGGAGGGCACGGGCGAGCAGATCGTGCATCGAGTGCGCAGTGAGGTCTGGGGTCGCCCGCTGCCCGAGGCGGATCACCTGCCTGCTGGTGCCGCCTTCGCGCTCGAGAGCCTCGGCTTTCTCGGCGACGACGCCGTGCAGCAGTTTGCGGCCGGCCCGTGGATTCGCCTGAGCACCTCGCGCGGGCACGTGCTCGTCAAGCAGAGCGCCTGGTCGCTCGGCGGGTGACCCGTCAGAGGCGGGCGATCGCGCGGCCCGCGCGCAGCCCGGTGTGCAGGCAGCTGCCGAGAAAGGTG
>JBBQKE010000017.1:0-12623 GCA_038326585.1 Actinomycetales bacterium
TTCGCTCGGTGTACTGGTGCAGGCTGACAACACCGTCAGCGCCATAAGCGCTGCGAGTCCGACGGCCACCTTGCCTCGTGATCTGCGCATTGCGATTCTTCTTTCGTCTGGTGGAGTGGGATCTGCACGACTCGGCGCCGCGCAGGCTTCATTCAAATGTAAGAACAAAGTAATGTCAAGTCAAAGTTTCACCGAATCGCGCGCCACTGAGTCAGCTCGCCACTGTAGGGGCTGCACTGCTGGCAAGGCGACGCCCCGACGCGCGTGCCATCGAGGTGCACGTGATCGCTGACGCACGGCGCGGTCCACGCGGTCACGGCGACCGCCGCCGTCTCGCGCGACTTCGCTACGCGTCAGATCGAGGCGCAGCGACGGATGCTCGGCGCAGGCTGAGCATGCCGAACCCGACCAGAATCGCCAGGAGCGCACCGGAGATGACAGCGCTCGCGTCGACGCCGGTCTCCGCGAGCTCAGGTTCGGGCAGCGGGGGCGGGCCAGCCGCGAGGTTGTTGAACTCGGCCGGGCCGGTCTCGGTGCCGAGGCCGCCGAATTCGACCACATAGGGGTAGCTCGGGGCGCATCCGCCGTCGTTCCACAACCCGGGCCCAAATTCGGGCGCCGGAAACCAGTTGGTGAGAATGCAGCGTTCGTTAGCGAAGTTGTTTGGTTCGCCCGGAAACCACGGGGCCCAGGTGACCCGCTCGCCAGCCTCGGGCCCGGCCCCCCAGTGGTACTGACCGCGAGCATCGAACTCGTTGGCGTACCGGTCTTCGGGCGCGAGCAGAGGGTTGATGTATTCGATCTCTGACGTCGCGGCGATGTAGTGGGTGGTGTTGCCCGTGACCGCTGAGACAAAGGTGTTTTCGGCGCTTGTCGTGATGGTCACAAGGTAGCCGGTGAGTCCGTTGTAGGTGAGGGCAGCAGCGGCGTCACGTGCGTCCGGCCAACTCAACGAACCCGTCGGCATCAGGTAAGCGTGCCCGCTCGACTCGTCGACGACGAGGCCCGCGTAGTACGACCCGACCGAGGCCGACAGCCGCAGATACGACTGCGAGGGCGTCATCGGAGCCGTCCACGACAGCCGCTCAGCGAGCGCGGTCGTGACATCGGCCGACGACCCCGTGAAAGAGATCTCGGTGACGTCGGTGAAGCTCAGTGACCCAGGCTGCAGCGTGAGGGCGAGCCCGGTATCGTCAACGCTCATCGTGCCCTCGGCGAGCTCGATCATGACGATCAGGTCTTCACCCGTCGCACCCGCAAGCTCGAGACTGAAATCGGCCGACTCGCCGGCCTGCACCCACCCTCCAAGCTCAGCGGTGATGCCCGTGACCGCGGCGGCCGGGGCGGCGGGAATGAGTGCAAGCGCGATAGCACCGGCAAGAGCGGCGAACGAGAGCTGTCGTTTCATGAGAGTGTGCAGACCGATCCGGTGTCTCGATTGCGAACGAAGTCGCCCAACCCTAGCAGTGGCGACGACCCGGGCTCAGGCCGCGAGTGGCGCCAGGTACTCGTTCCAGTCAGCCTGCGGCCGCTCGATGCCGCGCACGAGCCACGCCGTGCCGTGGGGCGCCTTGGGCGTGACGCGCAGCTTCCAGCGCATCTCGGCCGGCGTGCGGTCGCTCTTGAGGTTGTTGCACTTCAGGCAGCACGCGACGAGGTTCTCCCAGGTGTCGGCTCCCCCGCGTGAGCGAGGCATAACATGGTCGATCGTCGTGGCGCTGCCGCCGCAGTATGCGCAGCGGCTGCCGTCGCGACGCAGCACCCCGCGACGCGTCAGCGGAACCTGCCGGCTGTGCGGCACGCGCACATAGCGCCGCAGCACGATGACGCTCGGGCGATCCCACGTGCCCTCGATGCCGAAGACCGGGTGCTCGCCATCGGTGGCAAGAATTGTTGCCTTCTCGTTCATCACGAGCACAAGCGCTCGGCGAAACGACACGACGGCGAGCGGCTCGTAGCCGGCATTGAGAACAAGTGTGCGCATGGACTCAGCTCCTGTCGAACGGGCCCGCATGGCATGCGGGCGTTCCTTCGGTTCTCAGTGCCTCACGGTGCGAGGGTCGTCGTGTGCCCGTTCGGGCACAAAAAAAGCACTGCCGTTAGACGACAGTGCTGATTGCTGCAGAACCACGACAAGGCGCGATCCAGCGAACGGCGACGGCTATGCGAAAGACGGCGCGTGCATCCACGGTTTGGATGTCGTGTCGCTCAGTCATGGCCTCTCCTCTCGTGCCCCGTATGGCATCGAGGAGACCAGGCTAACCCAGAATCGGCGCCCTCTGACTCAGAGGCGCGCCGATTCACGGGTCGTTCACCCTGTGATCAGGGCGACGGATGCTCGTCAGATGCCCACGCGGACGACGAACCAAGCGTCAGTCCACAGGGGGCGAACCTGCACATTCTTTCCGGCGTATGGAGCGTCGAGAATGACACCGTTGCCCATGTAGATGCCGTTGTGAGTCATGTTGTTCAAGATCACGATGTCACCCGGGCGGGCATCCTCGCGAGAGATTCGCACACCGGCGGCGGCCTGGCCACTCACGCTGTGCGGCAATGACACGCCGAACTGAGCGTAGACATACTGCACGAGACCCGAGCAATCGAAGGCCTGGGGTGTGCTGCCGCCCCAGCGATACGGAACACCGACGTACTGACGCGCCACCGCTGCGACCTGGTCAAGGCTGAAGTTGGGGTATGGAGGGTTCGCCAAGAAGTCGCCCACGCGGGGGCCCGACCACGCGGCGGCTGCCGCGGCACGCTCTGCCGCAAGCTGCGCCCGGCGCAGAGCGGCGGGGTCAGTAGCGGTGAACTCGCCTCGACTGGCGTCGACGATCGCGGCCTCGGTCGAAGCCAGTTCGATCTCTTGAGACGACGTCGCCTGCAGTTCGGCGATGGCTTCAGCCATCTGGTTCGACTCTGCGTTGGCGGCCGGCTGCAACGAGGCGCCGGGCAGAGCGAGAGTCGCAACGATCGCAGTGGCCGCGGTCATGGCACCCAGGTTCAGGGCCGTGCGGCGCCACGCGGCGGAACGCGGCGATCGCGGTGTCGGAGCGAACGCGGGTGCCGCCGGGGCAACAATCGCGGGGCTACCCGCTTCGTTGCGCTTCGCTACCGTGCGGCGTGAGCGGCGAGAGTCGGCCGGCTCAGTGACAGTGTTCTGGGTCAAAGGTGTTGCCTCCTGCGCTTCGCCGCTGACACGTGATCGATAACGATCGGCGGCCCGTCTGATTTCGTGTGATCCACGGTCTGAATGCAGAAGACGAGCGTGCGAAGCGTTCTGCGTCAGAGTCGCCGACCGGTTGGGTGTGGCCGGGCAACTGGTTGAGTGTACGTGAGATAACGGAAAGGTTACAAACCGACGCGCCACCACAGCATGTAGTGGCTAATCCTCACTCCGCCACATAGATGTGCTGTGCGAGCTCTGCGGGCAGGTCAATGCCCTCGTCGCGACCGACAACCTCAACGCTGATATAGCCGTTCGGCTCGGGCCGGATTCGCGCGTGCGCTCCCGGCACCACCCCCGCCTCACGCAATTGGTGCAGCAGATCGGGGTCGACCTGCGCAGGCTCTGCCAGTCGACGGATCGTGCCTTCACGAACTCCCGCCGCAGCCGCGTGCGTCAGCGAGATGACGCCGTCGAGAAACGCGTTCGCCGCTGAGCCGCCAATGTGCTCGAGCCCCGGAATCGGGTTGCCATAGGGCGACTCGGTGGGTTCGCCGAGAAGTTCCATGATGCGGCGTTCGACCTGTTCGCTCATGACGTGCTCCCACCGACACGCTTCGTCGTGCACGAACGCCCAGTCGAGACCGATGACATCAGCGAGCAATCGCTCGGCGAGACGATGCTTGCGCATCACCGAGACGGCCTTCTGACGACCGTCGTCGGTGAGCTCAAGGTGACGGTCACCCTCGACGCGCACGAGCCCGTCGCGCTCCATGCGCGAGATCGTCTGCGACACGGTCGGGCCGGAGTGCCCGAGTCGCTCGCTGATGCGGGCCCGGAGCGGAACGATCTGCTCTTCTTCGAGGTCGAGAATCGTGCGCAAATACATCTCAGTGGTGTCGACGAGGTCGGTCATGAGGCGTCCTCTCTCATCGCAGAAGGCCAGGTCTCATCGCAGCAGGTCAGGCTTGCCTAGCCTAAACGACCGGGCCGAACGGCACTCACGCGCTCAGTACGATGGAGAGTATGGCCGACATCACGATTCCCGCCGAGCTTCTTCCCGCCGACGGACGGTTCGGATGCGGGCCTTCGAAGGTGCGGTCCGAGCAGCTGGCCGACCTGCTGGCCGCGGCGAGCATCCTGGGCACCTCGCACCGCCAGGCACCCGTCAAGAACCTGGTCGGCAGCGTGCGCGCCGCACTCTCTGAGCTGTTCCGGCTGCCCGACGGCTACGAGGTCGTGCTCGGCAACGGCGGCTCGACCGCCTTCTGGGATGTCGCCGCCGCTGGGCTCATCGAGCGTCGCAGCGCCCACCTCGACTTCGGAGAGTTCGGCTCGAAGTTCGTCACCTCGGCGAGTGCCCCGTGGCTCGACGCGCCGCACGTCGTGCAGACCCCGGGCGGAACCCGCGGCACGCTAGACCCGGTCGACGGCGTCGACGGCGTCGACGTCTACGCCTACCCCCACAACGAGACCTCGACCGGTGTCAGCGCTCCTGTCGCGCGCATCGGCGCCGCTCCGGATGCGCTCACTCTCGTCGACGCCACGAGCGCCGCCGGCGGCATCGACATCGACGTGGCTGAGACCGACGTCTACTACTTCGCGCCGCAGAAGAACTTCGCCGGCGACGGCGGACTGTGGTTCGCCCTCATGAGCCCGGCCGCGATCGCGCGCGCCGAAGCGATTGCGGCATCCGACCGCTATATCCCCCCGTTCCTCTCGCTGACGGCAGCGATCGACAATTCGCGGCTCAACCAGACGCTCAACACCCCCGCGCTCGCGACGCTCGTGCTGCTCGACAGTCAGCTGCGCTGGATGAATGAGGCGGGCGGGCTCGCGTGGGCGCACGCGCGCACGGCCGAGAGCTCGACGCACCTCTACAACTGGGCGGCGGCGCACGAGCTGGCGACGCCCTTCGTGGCCGACCCCGAGCACCGTTCGCAGGTCGTCGTGACGATCGACTTCGACGAGTCGGTCGACGCCGCTCGCGTCGCTGCGGTGCTGCGCGCCAACGGCATCGTCGACACCGAGCCCTATCGCAAGCTCGGTCGCAACCAGTTGCGCATCGCCACCTTCGTCGCCATCGAGCCCGACGACGTGCGCCAGCTCACCCGCAGCATCGACCACGTGCTCGAGTCACTCGCGGGCTGAGCCTCGCACTCGACGACGGGCCCTGCCAGACTGGGGCGCATGAGGCTCTACGTTCCGCACGACGAGCGCCGCCCGCAACCCGAGCCGGCCGTCACCAACGACGTGCTCGCTTTCGCGATCGGCATCGGCGGCTGGCTCATCGGCCTCGCGATCGTGGTCGGCATGCTCTCGGCACCCGTGCCGCACGACCCAGACCGCGTGCTCGCGACGATCGCCGTCGGGCTCGTGCTCGGTCTTGCGGGGCTGCTCGTCTCGTGGCGCCAGCGCCGCGCGCGCCCATAGCAGCCGCCCACCACAGTCCGCGCAGCCTGCGCGCGCTCGACTACGAAACGGTGAGCGTCTCGTCGTCGAGGTGCAGGTCGATGTCGACGCCGTCGAACACGTCGTCGCCGTCGTCGCCGTGCACGTCGTGCTCGTCGAGCACCTCGTCATCGGGCTCGTCGCTGTCGTCATCATCGTGCTCGTCTGCGTCGGAGTCGTCGTCGTCAGACTCGGTGTCTCCAGCGAGCTCGCGCTCGTGCGCCTGCTGGGCGAGGTAGTCGTCGAGACGGTCAGCCCAGGGCACCCACTCGGGCGCCGTGAGGGCACCCTCGGCCGGAATCAGCTCGGTCTCGAGCACGCTCGGCTCCAGGCCGGGATTCACGGCCACGGCAACCGTCCAGTACCAGCCGGGGTAGCCGCCCTGAGTGGTCGAGAACCGCACGGTGGCGACGTCGTCGGCCACGACGATGTCGCGGAGGGATCCGACGTTGGCAGCGTGAGTGATCTCACCGAGCGCCTGCCGCGCGATCGGCTCGAGCACCGTGGCGTCGTCACGCGCGCCGGCGCCGCCGTCGGCAGCAGCATCCGTCACCGCAGTGTCGGCAGTCGCTTTCTTCGTCACGCGGGCCACAGAGGCCTACGCGTCGAGTTCGTCAGCGACGCGGCGCAGCATGGCGGCGATCTTCTTGCCGTGCTCGCCCTCGGGATAACGCCCGCGCTTCAGGTTCGTGCCGATGCCGTCGAGCAGCTTGACGAGGTCTTCAACGATGATCGACATGTCGTCGGCCGACTTGCGATTGGCCCGCGCGAGCGAGGGCTTGGCATCGAGAATGCGCACCGACAGAGCCTGTGCGCCGCGCTTGCCGTCGGCCACACCGAACTCAAGGCGCGAGCCTGCCTTGATGACCGCGCCTTCGGGAAGCGCCGAGGCGTGCAGAAAGACCTCATCGCCGTCATCAGATGCGATGAAGCCGAAGCCCTTCTCCTGGTCGTAGAACTTGACCTTGCCGGTTGGCATGCGCTCTCCTTGCGAGTCGTCGTAGGTCTTCAGAGTACCGGTCGAGACCCACGGGCGGGGCCTCGGTCGCGACGAGGGGCTGGCCCCAGCACGCGGGGTAGGTCGCACCCCGCCCCGCCGCCTATCCTGGTGAGGTGCCCGAAGAATCGTTCGTCATGAACAACCGACTGGAGCGCGCGCTGGCTTACATGGTCGCCGCGGTCATTCTGGTGAGTCTGGCGAGCTTCGTCGCCCTCATCATCGCCACCGGTGCCGGGCTCGGCCGTGATGACTTCGCGACGGGCATCTGGCCGATCGTCACGATTCTGCCCCTCATCGGTCTGCCTATCGGCTTCGTGCTGATCATCGCGCTGCTCGTCGTCAGCGCCGTGCGCCGGGGGCGAGCCGCGAAGGATGCCGGCAACTAGCGCCGCCTCTCTCGCGCTCGCCGCGCGACTGCGAGACCTCGATGACGACCGTGTCGCCCGCGTGATTCGCGAGCGATCGATCACTCCCAGCTCACTGCGCGACGTCTTCGACCTTGCCGAAGCACTACTCGACCCGGCGGCAATCGGCCTCGCCCTTGCATCGCTGACCCGCACCTCACTCACCGCACTCGCGACGGCGGCGCAACTCGGCGACGGCGTGACGCTCAGCACGCTAGCCGCGCGCCTCGACCGCACCCCCCACCAGGTCGCGATCGACCTCGCCCCGGCGACGGATGCCCTGCTCGCCGATCTCTCTGACAAGCACATGACCGTGTGGCCGGCCGTCAGCGCCGAGCTGGCCGGCTGGCCCGGGCGCGGCCTGCCGAGTCTCGACGAGCTGAGGTCGGCAGACTCTCTCTCGAAGCCCGTCGAACTGGACTCCGCCGCGCGCACCGCTCTCGACCGCAGCGCGGCCGAGAGCGCCTTCACCACCACGACTGCGGTCACCGAAGTGGTGCTCGCTCTCGGCGATGTGCCCGGCCGCTTGCTGGCACGCGGTGGCCTCGCGCTTCCCGACGCGAAGCGCCTCGCGGCCGCAGCGGGGTGCGCGCCCGACGACGTGGGCGCGCTCGTCGACCTGGCGACCCTCGCGGGGCTCGTCGACGAACTCGACGGCACGTGCCGTTCGACCGAGGCAGGCGATGCCTGGCGACGTCAAACGCCGACCGAACGGTGGGCCGAACTCGCCGCCGCCTGGCTCGGCTCGCTGCCGCACGACGTTGTCGAGCTGCTGCGCGATCAGGTCGACGCCGATTGGGGCGGCGCACTCAGCACGGCGACGACGTGGCTCTACCCGGCGAGCGCCGAACCGATGCGCGAGCGGCTGCGACGTCGCGGGGTGCAAGCCGAACGGCTCGGCATCGCGGTCAACGGCCGGGCAAGCAGCATCGCCCGGGCCCTGCTCACCGCCGACGAAGCGACTGCCGCGCGTATGCTCGCGCCGCTCGTACCGCCCGAGGTCGACCAGGTCTACCTGCAGCACGACCTCACGATCGTGTCGCCGGGTCCGCTCAAGGGCACGCTCGACGAGCGGCTGCGCCGCGTGGCCGACGTCGAGAGCAGTTCTCTTGCCGGGCGCTACCGCATCACAGCCGAGAGCGTCACGCGCGCGATCGCCATCGGCGAGACCGCCGCGTCGCTCACCAGCTTTCTGAAGGCGCTCTCACTCACCGGTGTTCCGCAGCCGCTCGCCTACTTGATCGGCGAAACGGCCCGCCGCTACGGCGCCGTGCGCGTGGGCGCCCTCGAACACGACGAGGCCGCCGAACTCGCCGCGCGCACCAGTGTGCGCAGCGACGACCAGGTGCTGCTCGAGGCGATGCTCGTCGATGCCGCAGCAGCACCGCTCGCACTGCGACGCGTCGGTCCCTTCAGGCTCGTGAGCCGCCACGATGCTGCCGTCGTGCTGTGGACCCTCATCGACGCCCGCTACCCCGCCGCGGCAGAAGAAGGCACGGCGACGCCCGAGCGCCCCGGCCGTGCCCGCACGCGCCCGGCGCCTGTCGCCGTCGATACGAGCGTCGCAGCGGCGGTCGAGCGCATCCGCAGCGGATCGACCGTCGGCATCGACGGCGATGGCGCATGGGTGGCTCGGCAGTGGGAGCTCGCCCTGCGCGGCAAGCTCTCGGTGCGCGCGACGGTCACGCTGCCCGACGGCAGCGAGCGCTCATTCGACCTCGAGCCCACCGGCATCGCGGCCGGACGCGTGCGCGGGCGCGACAAGGCGGCCGACATCGAGCGCACGCTTCCGGTGTCGAGCATCACTGCGCTCGCGCCCCTCGAATAGCCGGGCAGCGACGAGCCCTCTCAGCCTCGCCATCTAGACTGGCCCGTTATGAATCCTGACGGCCCCCTCATCGTTCAGAGCGACCGCACCGTGCTGCTCGAGGTCGCCAACCCGAAGGCAGATGAAGCCCGCCACGCCCTCGCCGTGTTCGCCGAACTCGAGCGTGCGCCGGAGCACGTGCACACCTACCGCATCACCCGACTGGGTCTGTGGAACGCCCGTGCGGCCGGCCACGAAGCCGCCGAGATGCTCGCCGTGCTCGACAAGTACGCCAAGTTTCCGGTGCCGCAGTCGGTGTCGACCGACATCACAGAGACAGTGGGTCGCTATGGCCGCCTGATCATCGTGCGCGACGAGGCGGGCACGCTCGTGCTGCGCTCGACGGATGCTGCGGTTCTCACCGAGATCGCCGCCAATAAGCGGGTGGCCCCGCTGCTGACCCGGCGCCTCGACCACTCGGCGTTCGAGCTTGCACCGTGGGCGCGAGGCCAGATCAAGCAAGAACTCGTGAAGATCGGCTGGCCCGCCGAAGACCTCGCCGGCTACACGCCTGGCACCCCGCACGACATCGATCTCGACCTCTCAGCGTGGGGACTACGGCCCTACCAGCAGCAGGCGATCGACCAGTTCTTCGTCGGTGGTTCTGGAGTCGTGGTGCTGCCCTGCGGTGCCGGCAAAACCCTTGTC
The DNA here is from genome assembly GCA_038326585.1 of Actinomycetales bacterium. Taxonomy (GTDB): domain Bacteria; phylum Actinomycetota; class Actinomycetes; order Actinomycetales; family Microbacteriaceae; genus Microcella. The sequence continues at coordinate 9,534 of JBBQKE010000017.1, forward strand.
GGTGCCGGAGCCATGGCACAGGCCGACACGACCACGCTCATTCTCGTGACGAACACCGTCTCGGCGCGCCAGTGGCGGGCCGAGCTGCTGGCCCGCACGAGCCTCACCGAAGACGAGATCGGCGAGTACTCGGGCCAGGTCAAAGAGGTCAAGCCGGTCACGATCGCGACCTACCAGATCCTCACCGCCAAGCGGAAGGGCGAATACGCCCACCTCGCCCTGCTCGACGCACTCGACTGGGGCCTCATCATCTATGACGAGGTGCACCTATTGCCGGCCCCCGTCTTCAAGCTCACGGCCGAGCTGCAGGCTCGGCGCCGTCTGGGCCTCACCGCCACCCTCGTGCGCGAAGACGGCCGCGAGGGCGACGTGTTCAGCCTCATCGGGCCTAAGCGCTTCGACGCTCCGTGGAAAGAGATCGAGGCGCAGGGCTACATCTCACCTGCGAGCTGCTTCGAGGTGCGCATCGACCTGCCCGCGAGCGAGCGTCTCGAATACGCGGCGAGCGCCGACGACCAGCGCTACCGACTCGCGGCGACGGCACCGGCCAAGCTCGGGGTCGTGAAGCGCCTCGTGAAGCAGCACGAGGGCGAGCGCATCCTGATCATCGGGCAGTACCTCGACCAGATCGACGAGCTCGCCGAAGCGCTCGGGGTACCGCAGCTGACGGGGTCGACCTCGATCGACGAGCGCGAACGGCTCTATCAAGAGTTTCGGGATGGCCGCACGCCGGTGCTCGTCGTCTCGAAGGTCGCGAACTTCTCGGTCGACTTGCCCGAAGCCACGGTGGCCATTCAGGTGTCGGGTTCATTCGGCTCACGCCAAGAAGAGGCGCAACGGCTCGGGCGCCTGCTGCGGCCGAAGCAGAGCGGAATTCCGGCAAGCTTCTACACGCTCGTCGCGCGCGACACCGTCGATCAAGACTTCGCGCAGAACCGGCAGCGGTTCTTGGCCGAGCAGGGCTACAGCTACACGATTCTCGACGCCGACCAGATCGCGCAGGCCGCCTGAGACCATCCACAGAACGCAGAATGTCTCGATGCTCTGTCGGGCGACCCTGATACGGTGGGAACATAAACACCAGCCCCTCTGTCATTGCGACAAGGGCTGGTTTTCTTTTTGAGGCATGATCAACACGTGAAGTACGTTAAGCCACACCTGTCGTTCGACGACCAGGTCGAACACCTTCGTCGGCGAGGCCTACACATCGACGATGCGGCCGTCGCTGCTTCCTTGCTCCGCACCGTGGGCTACTACAGGCTGAGTGCCTATGCGTATCCACTGCGGGCGATGTTGCCAGAGGATGCCCAGAGGGACACCCCCTGGCAGCATCGCAGCGATCAGTTCCTGCCCGGCGCGACCATTGAGTTGGTTCGTGATCTATGGCAATTCGATCGAGGACTTCGGTTGCTGTTGTTTGATGCAATCGAGTCGGTGGAGGTAGCGCTGCGGGTGCAGATCGCCTACGTGCTGGGAAAGCGAAGCCCGTTTGGACACGCACAACGAGAGCACCTTGACCCACGTGTCTGCAACGAGCTTCTGGCAACCGGAGACACGAGATGGGAAGGGTGGCACCGGCGGTACCTCGCGGCCCTCGCTGGCGCCAAGTCTGAAGACTTTGTCCGACACTTCGATCGGAAGTACGAAGGGCAACTCCCCGTATGGGTGGCCACAGAAATCATGGACTTCGGCATGCTTGTGCAACTGTTCGGATTCCTCCGAGGTGAAGACAAAAACTCGATCGGGACAGCCTTGGGCGTGCCAGCAGGAACAGTGCTGGCGCGTTGGCTTGGCTCGGTCAACTACGTCCGCAATCTCTGCGCCCATCACTCACGACTGTGGAACCGTCGTTTGACCTACACCATCGCCCGGCAACCTAGCGGCTTGGTTCCCGAACTAGAACACGTGAGGGCCCTCAACGAGACCTCTCGAAAGAAGGTGTACGCGGTTGCGTCGGTGATCAGCCACATCACTCGTTCAATCGAACCCTCAACCGGGTGGCCCAGCACATTCGGTCAAGCGATCTCGACTTTCCCCGAAAACACGTTCGTGTCGCCTGCCACCGACATGGGTTTTCCCGCCAACTGGTCAAGCATGCAGATTTGGCGCAACCGATAGACGGGATTGGGGTGTCAACCGACGGCCGCCAGGATGCTCTCACCAAGTTCGACCGGCTTCGTGAACTGCGGCCAGTGGCCGGTGGGCAGCTCGATGATCTCGAGCTGCTGCATGCCAGCCAATTCGGCTGCCCACTCTCGCCCGTTGGCGATCGCCTGCCGGATGAGGTCGGCCGGAAACTGGCACGCGATGACCGTCACGGGCACCAAGAACCGGGCGTCGTCGTCGAGCCGCGTCGGCTCGTGCGCGACGCCGACCGGCTCGGGTCTCGCGATGGCACGAAAGTGCTCACGCAGCGCGTCGTCGAGATCGATGAGGTCTTCGGGCTCGAAGAGCGACCAGTCGGGCAGCGCCACGCCGTCGCCGTCGACGGGCAGCTCGTCGTTGATGCACGTGCCAGCGGGCATCGGAATCGCATCGACGAAGACGACGCGCTCAATGCGCGATGGTCGCGCGTCGGCAACGGCCCACGCGATCGTGCCGCCGCCGGAGTGCCCGACGAGGGTTACGGGGCCGGGGCCGTCGTCATCAGCACAATCGCCGCCGGCGCTCGTGACAGAACCGAGTGCGTCGACGAAGGCGATCACGGCATCCACATGATCACGCAGCCCGATGCCAGCGAGATCAGTGTCGCCGGCGCGCTTGCCGGGCAGGGTCGGGGTGTGAACAGTGTGGCCCGCGGCGAGAAGCGCCGGGGTCACCTCGTTCCAGGAATCGCCGTCGAGCCAGAACCCCGGAATCATGACGATCTGCATGACTGAACCGTAGTCGCGACGACCGACTTCGCGACAGGCCGATGACGTTCAGCAAACTTTCACTAAAGGCCCAGATACTTACCTCATGGCTGACGGACCCAAAATACTCATCGTCGATGACGAGCCCAACATTCGCGACCTGCTCACCACGAGCCTGCGCTTCGCTGGCTTTGCCGTGCGTGCCGTCGGCAACGGCGCACAGGCGATCTCTGCCGTG
>JBBQKE010000018.1:0-12593 GCA_038326585.1 Actinomycetales bacterium
GACCCAGCGCCGGCCCAATGGGCGGTGCGGGGTTGGCGGCGCCGGCCTGAATCTGCAGCTTGATCAGACCCGTGACCTTCTTCTTCGGTGCCATGTTCTCTTCTTTCTTGTCGTGCACCATCCGGGTGGATGCTGCGCTCCCGCCTGCGCGCCCGTTGCGCGCCGCGGTCGTTGTGTGTGTTATAGCTTGGTGACCTGGTCGAAGCTGAGCTCGACCGGGGTCTCGCGCTCGAAGAGCGAAACGAGCACGGTGAGCTTGCCGCTCTCGGCCTTGATCTCGCTGATCGTGCCGGGGAGCCCGGCGAACGAGCCCTCCTTGATGGTGATGGTCTCGCCGACCTCGAAGTCGATCTCGGCGGGAATGACGCGAGCAGCAAGGCCGCCGCCCTTCGCGCCGCCGGCCTTGGCCGGAGCCTCGGCGATCTGCACGGTCGACTTGAGCATCTGGAATGCCTCGTCGAACCGCAGCGGCGTGGGGTTGTGCGCGTTTCCGACGAAGCCGGTCACGCCCGGCGTGTGCCGCACGACTGACCAGCTGTCTTCGTTGAGCTCCATGCGCACGAGCACGTAGCTGGGAATGCGCACACGCGTGACGAGCTTGCGCTGGCCGTTCTTGATCTCGACGACGTCTTCCATGGGAACCTGCACCTCGAAGAGGCTCTCTTCCATGTTCATCGAAATCGTGCGGTTGTCGATGTTCTGCTTGACGCGCTTCTCAAAGCCCGCGTACGAGTGCACGACGTACCACTTGCCCGGCTTCATGCGCAGCTCGAGCTTGAAATCTTCGTACGGGTCGACCTCGACCTCGTCGGCGTCAGCGTCGGACTCCGCGTCGTCGTCGGCCTCATCGTGGGTCGCCTCGGCGGCCGCATCGGCCTCATCGGCAGAGTCGATGTCGAGCGCGTCGTCGACGATCGAGTCGGCCTCGGGGTCAACCGCAGCCTCGAGCGCGTCGAGCAGACCCTCAAAGTCGGGTTCAGCGTTGTCGTCGACCACGTGCATCGCATTGTGTTCGGCGGGGTCGACGGAGTGCATCTGGGCGTCGAGCACGTTGCCCTCTTGAGCCTCGTCGTCTTCAGACGACTGCTCGGCGGCAGTCGAGAAGTCGAGGTCGCTGGGCAGCTTCTCAGTCACGGTTTCTCTTTCTTTGCAGTGCGGGTGAGCGGATCTCGTGCCGGCCTACTGGCCGAGCACAGCCGATCCGTCTCCGAAGATGAACGACACGAGCCAGCCGAAGACAATGTCGAGGCCCGACACGATCGCCATCATGATGATCACGAACACCAGCACCACGAGCGTGTAGGTGATGAGCTCGCGCCGGGTGGGGGTGACCACCTTGCTGAGCTCGTTGAGCACCTGACGAATGAACAACGAGAAACGACCGAAGGGTCCGCGCTTCTCAGCACGATCCCGCTTCGCCTTGGCGACGACATCTTCGCCGCCCTGGTCGTCGATCACACTGCTCACGTGATGCTCTACCTTCGTCACTCGCACGGTTGCTGGGTCTAGTGGTGCACACCGCCGAACCCGGCGCTTCCTCTCGCCAAGCGAGTGGACGCGCCGAGCCGGCGACTGTGCAGGGCGGACAGGACTCGAACCTGCAACCTGCGGTTTTGGAGACCGCTGCTCTACCAATTGAGCCACCGCCCTCTGCGGTGAGCAGCTGATCTCGGGCATGCCAAAGCATGGCAGAAATCAACTACCGCCTCCCAGTGTAAGCGACACCGGATGCTCTGCAAATCAGTGCGCGAGCATCCACGCACCCCGGCACTGGCTCGCACCACCGCGAGCCGCCGTAGAATCGGGGCCGTGACCGCCGACTCTGCACGCATCGCCCGCCGCATCGCCGCCATCAGCGAATCCGCGACCCTCAAGGTCGACGCGAAAGCCAAGGCCCTCAAGGCGTCTGGCAGACCTGTCATCAGCTACGCCGCGGGCGAGCCCGACTTCGCGACGCCCGACCACGTGGTCGAGGCCGCGGTCGTCGCCGCGCGCGACCCGAAGAACCACCGTTACACGCCGGCCGCGGGTCTGCCCGAGCTGCGCGAGGCCGTGGCGGAGAAGACCGCGCGCGACAGCGGGCTCGAGACGAGTGCGAGCCGCGTCATCATCACCAACGGCGGCAAGCAAGCGGTGTTCCAGGCCTTCGCGACCATCGTCGACGATGGCGACGAGGTGCTGCTGCCCGCGCCCTATTGGACCACCTACCCCGAGGTCGTGCGCCTCGCGGGAGGCGTGCCGGTCGAGGTCTTCGCCGGCGCCGACCAGAACTACCTCGTCACCGTCGAGCAGCTCGAAGCGGCGCGCACGCCGCGCACCAAGGTGCTGCTCTTTGTCAGCCCTTCGAACCCGACCGGCTCGGTCTACAGCCCCGAGCAGACGAAGGCCATCGGCGAGTGGGCCCTCAGCCACGGCATCTGGGTCATCAGCGACGAGATTTACCAAGCGCTGACCTATGACGGAGTACGCGCCGTCTCGATCGTCGAGGCCGTGCCCGAGCTCGCCGAGCAGACCATTCTGGTCAACGGCGTCGCGAAGACCTACGCGATGACCGGCTGGCGCGTGGGCTGGATGGTCGGACCCGCCGACGTCATCGCGGCGGCCTCGAACCTGCAGTCGCACCTCTCGAGCAACGTGGCCAACATTTCGCAGCGGGCCGCGATCGCCGCTCTGACCGGGCCGCAGGATGCCGTGACGACCATGCGTGAGGCCTTCGACCGGCGTCGGCGCGTGGCAGTCGCCGAACTGAACCGCATCTCAGGCATGGTCACGCCGACGCCGACGGGCGCCTTCTACGTGTACCCCGATGTCACCGGGCTACTGCACCGCGAGTGGAAGGGCTCGACCCCCACGACATCGCTCGAGCTCGCCGACCTGATTCTCGAGCACGCCGAGGTCGCGGCCGTGCCCGGTGAGGCCTTCGGACCCAGCGGCTACCTGCGCTTCAGCTACGCGCTCGGTGACGCCGATCTGCTGGAGGGCATCCAGCGCCTGCAGGCGCTCTTCGGCGCCGACTAGCCGTTGAGCGTGCTGCTGGCGGGCTTCGGCCTCGGCCTCGGCCTCGGCCTCTCGCTCATCATCGCCGCCGGCATTGCGGGCATCGGCGCCGTGCTCTCTGCCATCCCCTGGCTCGTCGAGGTGGTGCGCTGGGTGGGGGCGGCCTTTCTCGTCGGGTACGGGATGCTCGCCGCGCGCCGCGCCTGGCGCCCCCGCGGCGCGCTCGTCGTTGATGGGTCGGGCGCCGTCGAGCCGGGCATGACCACAGGTGCCGCGCCCACCGTCGCTCCGCCTCAGGCGCGACTGCGCACTGTGGTGCTCACAGCACTCGCGCTGACCTGGCTCAATCCCCACGTCTACCTCGACACCGTTTTTCTGCTCGGCTCCATCGCCGGCACGCACGGTGACGCGCGCTGGGTGTTCGGCGCGGGCGCGATTGTCGCCAGTCTGGTCTGGTTCACGGCGCTCGGCTTCGGTGCCCGCTACCTGTCACGCTGGCTGTCCACGCCGCGCGCCTGGCGATGGCTCGACGCGGGCATCGCCGTCGTCATGGTCGCTATGGGGCTCTCGCTCGTGCTGGTGCGCTGACGGCCCCATCGTGCTTCGCATTGATTCAGACACCACGCACGCCCGCCGCAGTGCGAGGTGTCTGAATGCGTGAGAAGTAGCCCGGTCAGCGCTGCGCGGCGGTGTACGCCTCGCGGATCTCGGCCGGAATGCGGCCGCGATCGCCCACCGTGTAGCCGTTGCGCTGCGCCCACTCGCGCACGGCGGCGGTGTCGCTGCTGCCGGTCGACCGCTTGCGCGGCGCGGCGCCCGTGCGACGGCCGGTCGAGCGGGCCTTGGCGATGAACGGAGCGAGGGCATCCCGCAACTGCTGCTGGTTGGAGCGACCGAGGTCGATCTCGTAGCTCGCGCCGTCGAGCGCAAAGGTCACGGTGCCACCCTCAGACGCCCCGATGATCGTGCCGTCGAGATCGTCAACGAGTTCGGTCGTAATGCGCTTCACGGTATTTCCCTCCATTAATTGCTATTGCGCGGCAGTTTATCGCCTGCCGTGTTCACAACTCAGGCAGAAAGGGCCGTAATGACCGATAAACCCGTCACTCGGGTCGTTTGTGCCTGAGTTGCGAGCAGGAGTCCACCGATCGGTGGACCCGAGAATGAGCCGACTGGCCGTTGTCGCGCACGAGGTGAGCGACCAGAGTGGGGGCATGACAACCCCCGAGAACGTCGTTGAGGTGCGCGACCTGCGCAAGAACTATGCAGGTTTCACGGCTGTCGACGGCATCAGCTTCGATATTCATCGCGGCGAAACCTTTGCCCTGCTCGGCCCGAACGGTGCCGGCAAGTCGACCACCATCGAGATTCTCGAGGGATACCGCGACCGCACGAGCGGCGAAGCGCGCGTGCTGGGCATCGACCCCGGTCGGGGCGGTCTCGACTGGAAGGCACGCATCGGTATCGTGCTGCAGTCGAGTGGCGAGAGCGGCAACGTCACCGTCGCCGAGCAGCTGCGTCACTTTGCCGCTCTCTATCCGAACCCCCGCGACGTTGACGAGGTGATCGCCGCGGTCGGGCTGGAAGAGAAGGCTGGCGCACTGATTCGCAAGCTCTCCGGCGGCCAGCGGCGACGCGTCGATGTGGCCGTCGGCATCGTTGGCGCACCCGAGCTGCTCTTTCTTGACGAGCCGACCACGGGATTCGACCCCGAAGCGCGCCGCAACTTCTGGCAGTTGATCCGCACGCTGCAGAGCGAGGGCACGAGCATTCTGCTCACCACCCACTACCTCGACGAGGCAGCACAACTCGGCGATCGAGCCGGCATCATCGCTGGCGGACGCATGGTCGACCTCGCCCCCATCGACGAGATCGGCGGGCGCGAGTCACGCGTTCCTCTCGTGCGCTGGATCGAGGGCGGCGAGCGTCGCGAGCAGCGCACCGACAGGCCCGCCACCCTCGTCGCCGAGGTCGTCGCGCGCCTGGGCGCCGAACCCGAGGGTCTCGAAGTCATTCGACCGAGCCTCGAAGACGTCTACCTCGCCCTGGTGGGCCACGAACACGCGAGTGACATGAGCGCAGAGGCACTCAACGAAACGGAGGCCGCACGATGAGTACCACGATGAGCCCGGCCCGGGCATCCCGCACCGAATCGTCGATCGGCCGCGCCGCCCGCCTGGGGCTGCTCCGTATCGGGTACGAGGTGCGCGCCTACTTCAGGCAGGGCGACACGGTGTTCTTCACCTTCCTTTTCCCCGTCGTGATGCTCACGATCTTCTCCGTCTCGTTCAGTGAGGGCAACTTCGGCCAGACGGCCGACGGCGACATCATCACCGCCGCGTGGTTCTTCTTGCCCGCGATGCTCGCCGCGGGTGTGCTGCTGAGCGGGCTGCAGAACCTCGCGATCGACATCGCTGTGGAGAAGAGCGACGGCACCCTCAAGCGCCTCGCCGGCTCTCCCCTGCCGGTCGTCAGCTATTTCATCGGCAAGCTCGGCCAGTCATTCGTGACGGGGCTCATGCAGGCCACCGTGTTGTTGTTGCTCGGTTTCACGGTCTTTCAGGTGCCCTTGCCCGAGAAGGCAGAAAACTGGGTGACCTTCGCGTGGGTATTCACACTGGGCGTGATGTGCTCCGCCATTCTGGGCATCGCACTGAGCGCCGTGCCGCGAAGCGGTAAGAGTGCCACGGCCGTCGTGATTCCGATCACCCTCGTGCTGCAATTCATCTCGGGCGTTTACCTGCGCTTCAGTGATCTGCCCGAGTGGTTGCAAAACGTCGCCGCCGTGTTCCCCCTCAAGTGGATGGCACAGGGCATGCGCAGCGTCTTCTTGCCCGACGATCTGGTCGTGCTTGAGCAGAATGAGTCGTGGGATCTACCGGGTATCGCGATCGTGCTCGGCATCTGGCTCATTGCCGGGCTGGTCATGACGAGCCTCACCTTCCGCTGGATCCGCAAAGACAGTTGACTGACTCCATGAGGGTGTCGCGGTGGTGGGATGCGGCCGTGCTGGGCACGGCCGTGCTGCTCGCGGTCGTGCTGCTGACCCTGACCGACACCCCCTGGCGCATCACCACGGGCCTCGTCGGCCTCGCGCTGCTCGTCGTGGCGTGGATCGCGCTCGGGCGCCGCGGGCCTGAGTCGCCCAGCGCGCCCGCCTTCGTCGTGGCGGTCGTGATTATCGTGGGCATCGTCGTGTCGGCGTATCCGACTCTGGCGATCGTGCAGGTCGTGGCATACCCGATCGCGTGGGTCTACAGCCCGACGGTTCGACGCGCCGTTGTGCAGAACGTCGCCGTCGGGCTCGCCGTCGGAATCGGGTTTCTCATCTCGCTCGGCGTCGGGGTCGACAACCTGCTGCAGACGGCCTTCACGGTCACCCTTTCGCTGGGCTTCAGTCTCGCCATGGGTTTCTGGATCAGCCGCATGACCGAGCTCGGAGAAGAGCGCGGCCGCCTGCTCGCCGAGCTGCAGGGCGCGCAGTCGCAGATCGCCGCGCTGCACCGCGATGCGGGCGCGACGGCCGAGCGTGAGCATCTCGCACGCGAACTGCACGACACGATCGCGCAAGACCTGACCGGGCTCGTGATGCTGGCGCAGCGCGCGCAGCGCGAACTCGGCAACGCCGAGACGCTGCGCATGATCGAAGAGAATGCGCGCGACGTGCTCGCCGAGACGCGCGCACTCGTCGCCGCCGGCGCTGCCGTGGGTGATGCAGAGGCCGACCTGTCGTCGGCGCTCCACCGTCTCGCCGACCGCTTCTCGCGCGAGACAGGAGTCGAGGTGACCTGCGTGGTCGATGTCGAACTCACACTCTCGCGCGACGTCGAGGTGGTGGTGCTGCGCTGCGTGCAAGAGGCGCTCGGCAATGCGCGCAAGCACGCGCGAGCAACGCGCGTCGCCGTCAGCGTGGGGGCGACGCCCGACGACCCGCCCCGCGTGCGCGTCGAGGTCACCGACGACGGTCTCGGATTCGAGCCAGCGACCGCGCGCGACGGCTTCGGGCTCGCGGGAATGACCGATCGTCTCGCGCTCGTGCACGGCACGCTCGCCGTGCACAGCTCTCCGGGCTCGGGCACGACGCTCGTGGCCGAGTTGCCCGCGGCAGGAGTGCCGGCGTGAACGAGGTGATTCGGGTGCTCGTCGCCGACGACCATGCCGTCGTGCGCGCGGGCATCGTCGCTCTCCTGGCCGCAGAACCCGGCATCGAGGTCATCGGCGAGGCCGTCGATGGCGAGCACGCCGTCGAGCTCGCGCTCTCGCTGCGACCAGACCTCGTGGTGATAGATGTGCGCATGCCGAAGCTGACCGGTGACGTGGCCACCGCGCGCATTCGTGAGCGCGCGCCCGAGGTGCGCGTGCTGGTGCTGACGACCTATGAGTCTGACGCGAGCATCCTCTCGGCCATTGAGGCAGGAGCGAGCGGCTACCTGCTGAAGGCGGCCCCGGCCGAGGAACTCATCGCGGGAGTGAGGTCGGTGGCGGCAGGCGAGGTGGCGCTGTCTCCCACGATCGCGGCGCAACTCGTGGCGCGCATGCGCGAGCCCGCCCCCGCCGCGTTGACGCCGCGCGAGACCGAGGTGCTGCGCCTTGTCGCCGATGGCCTCTCGAACCGCGAGATCGGCGAGCGGTTGTTTCTCGGCGAATCGACCGTGAAGACGCACCTGCTGCGCACCTTCGAGAAGCTCGGGGTCAACGACCGCACGCGCGCCGTCACGCTCGCGATGCAGCGCGGCCTGATCTAAATCGGCTGGTTGATGAACACCGGCTCGGGGTGCAGCACGACGCCGAACTGGCTCATGACCCTGGTCTGAATGTAGCTCGCGAGCTGCGCAATCTCGGCCGCCGTCGCGCGCCCGCTCGCGTTCGTGAGAGCCAGGGTGTGCTTCTTCGAGACGGATGCTCCGGAGCCGGGTAGCGCGAATCCTCGCGTGATTCCCGAGTGCTCGATGAGCCACGCGGCACTGAGCTTCACCGTCGCCGCGACCGGGGGCAGCGGCGGTGCCGGCTCGGCGCCCAGGGGCACGGCGAGCGACGCGGGTTCGGACTGCTGGGGCCAGCGCGGCGCGTCGGCTGGCAGTGTTCTGGAGAAGCTCTCGCTCACGATCGGGTTGGTGAAGAACGAACCCGCGCTCACCGACTCGGGGTCATGCTCGTCGAGCACCATGCCCTTGCTCGCGCGCAACGAGAGGGTCGCCGCGCGCACGCCCACCAGCGGCGCCCGGTCGCCGATCTCGACACCGAGGGCATCGGCCAACTGCGCGTATGCGACGGGTCGACTGCGGGCGCCCTCGACGCGCTCGAGTGCGAGGTCGACGCTCAGCACAATGGCCGCCCAACCCTGCTTGATCACGCTCGTGCGATACCCGAGACGCAGTTCGGGAGCGGGCACGCGGCGGCGCTCACCCGAGGCCACGTCGAGCACCTCGACCGCGACGAGGCTCTCGGCCAGCTCTTGCCCGTAGGCGCCGATGTTCTGAATGGGTGCCGCGCCGGTCGAACCGGGAACCCCGCTGAGCGCCTCGAGACCTGCAAAGCCGTTCTCGACCGTGTAGGCCACGAGTTCGTCCCATGGCTCCCCCGCCTGCACGCGCAGCCGCACGGGTCGCCGCGACCCGTCGACATCGGGCAGCCGTTCTATGCCACGAGACCGCACGAGCACCACCGTGCCGGGCACGCCCTCATCGCCGACGAGCACGTTCGACCCGCCCCCGATCACGATCCACTCACGACCGCGAGAGTCAGCGTCGAGAACGGCGTCGACGATCTCGTCGGCACTGCCCGCCTCAATGAGGCGATCGGCAGGGCCTCCGACGCGCAAGGTGGTGAGCTCTGCGAGCTGCATGTCGGTCACGCCAGGGTCGTGACGCGCACCTGCGCCTTGCCGAGCACGGTCTGGTCGGCGAACGTCACCGTGAGGTCGATGCGGGCTGTGTCGTCATCCAGTGCCGCGACCGTGGCCGTGATCGTCAGGTCGGCGCCCTGCTGCGGGTCGACCACCACCGGACGAGTGAAGCGCACTTGGTAGTCGCTGACCCAGCCGCGGGCATCCGCCCAGTCGATCACCGGTTGCACCGCGACGCCCATGGTGAGCATGCCGTGGGCGAGCACGCCCGGCAGCCCGACCTGCGCGGCTACGTCGTCGCGATAGTGAATAGCATTGAAGTCGCCACTCGCGCCGGCATACCGCACCAGGCTGTCGCGCGTCAGGTGCACGGTGCGCTCGGCCACGACCTGACCGATCTCGAGTCCATCGAGCAGGCTCATGCGTCGTCCCCCCTGATGACGAGCGTCGAGATGCTCGTGACGACGTGCTCGCCGGCGGCATCCGTCATCGCCGACTCGCTCGTGACCATGCTGTTGCCGCCGAGCGTCTTGATGCTCGTGACCCGCAGCGTGGCGGTGAGCTCATCGCCGGCGACGATCGGGCGCGAGTAGGTGAAGCGCTGCTCGCCGTGCACGACGCGGCTGAAGTCGATGCCCGCATCGGGCTCGGCCAGCAACTGCTGCAGTGTCGCCTCGGCGATCACGATCGGGAAGATGGGCGGCGCGACGACATCGGCGAAGCCAGCCGCGCGGGCGGCCTCGGGGTCGTGGTGCAGCGGCGCGGTGGCGAGCACGGCGCGGGCGAACTCTCGCACCTTCTCGCGGCCCACCAGGTAGGGCGCCGTCGGAGCGAAGGCGCGCTCGGTCAGCTCAGGATTCACGGGCACTCGACCAGTCTAGGCGGGGTGCCCGCGCGACGTCAGGCGGGGCGACGGATGCTGCAGCTCAGTTCAGAAAAGAGTCGCGCCGAGCAGGCGATCGAGCATGCCGCGGCCGAGCGCCCGCTCGGCGGCGTGCCCCCGCGCTTCGCCCCGGACGAGCAGTTCGAGCCCGCGGGTCGCCGCAATGGCGCGCAGGGCGAGCTCATCGCGCTCGGTCGGAATGCGGCCGTAGCCGTGCAAGAAGGCGGCGCGCAGCCACGGCTCGTCTCGCCACGGCCCGTATTCGAGCCACAGCAAATCAGTGATGCGCGGTTCGAACTGAACTGTGCTGAAGTCGATCAATCGCACCCGACCGCCAGGGTCGATGATCCAATGCCTCGGCTCGAAGTGCCCGTGCACGGGAACGTGGTCGAACTCGCCGAGGTCCATCGCGGCCACGATGCACTCGCGAGCGCGGGCACGCTCGTCGGCGAGCCGTTGGCCCCGCGCGTCGGCGGGGTCGCTCCCATCGCCCCAGAGGCGCTCGGCCGCGACGCTCCACCGCTCAAACTCGGCGGCGATCGAGGGGCCGAAGAGCGCATGCCGTCTGGGCGGCTCGGCATCGTGGAGCCGGCGCAGCAGGTCGCCCGCGCCCTGATGGATGTCGGCGTCGCGCTCGTGGGACGTGCCGGCTGCGGCTTCGCCCAGAAGACGCGAGAGCGCGAGCAGGCGCAGAGCCGGGTCGCTCAGCGCGACGCGCGGCAGGTCACCGCCGAGCGCGACCGCGTATTGCTGCAGGGCTGTTGCCTCGCGCTGGTGGGGCCCAGCATCCCGATGCCACTTGACGACCGCTTGCTCGCCGCCCCGCGTCATGACGTGCAGCACGCGCGAGGCGCGGTCGGTTCCCCAGTGCTCGTCGACGACCTCCACGGGCCCGAGTGTGCGATGCACGCGATCGAGCACCTCGGCATCGCTGGCGAGGCGCGCGCGCGGTTCGGCGGTCACGGCATCAGCGGCGATGCTCATGAACCCTCCTTCGGGTAATGGGCCCGGCTATGCGAAACCCCGGCCCGCCATCGTTGGCGGTCCGGGGTTTCGAATGAAGCGTCAGTGACCGCGAGTGCAGTCAGCGGGCTGCTACTGGCAGCTCTCGCACTGCAGCATGTCCATCGGGTCGATGGGCACGGCGTAACCACCGATGGTCTCGTTGTCGTTGTCCATGATGGACCTCCTCATTCGTGTCAATTCTCCGCCCCCGGCGGCCAGGGCTCTCACTATATACATGGAATGACACCGATGTCATTCCCCTACATGTTGTGGTTTCGGCGTGTCGCGCTGTTTGTCGGCTCGAGTCTCGCGCGGCGTGCTCGCAGGGGCGGCACTCTAGGCTGAAGGCGCGCCACGCGACGCAGAAAGATTCCATGCGACTGCTGCCCCCTTCACCTGACGTAGATGCCCAAAGCGCGCGGCTCTCGCGCGAGATTCTCGAACAGCACGTGAGCGAAGGCGTGCTCGTGGCGCGGTCAGCCCTGCGGTTGGCCGTCAAGAACGGCGTCATCATGTCGACACTGCGGGATGCCCGCCCGTGGAATTCCGACGACGTCACGAGGCTCGCCCGCGAAGCCGTTGATGCACTCATCGCCGAGCTCAGCGCGACCGCCGACCGCCTCGAAGCCGAGGCCGCCGCTCAGCCCGTGCGCGGACTCGGCAAGAAGCGACGTAACGCCGAGCTCGAATCGACGCGACTCGAGCTGCGTGCGCGGACCGCTCGTGGAGTAGTGAGGCGTCTGCACCGCATGCACGACGACGACGCCACGATCGACAAACTCGTGCAGGTCGCCCGCGAAGACACCCTGATGGAGCTCACGAAGGCGCGCCTGCAGGTCGAAAGTGAGCACGCGAACCAGTCTGCAGAAGAGCGTCGCATCGCGATGGAAGGTGTGGCCGCCGACCTGCTCGACCTGCGGCAACGGCACGACGCGATGCGCACGCTCGGCGACAGCGGCTGGTGAGGGTTCTCGCGGACGAGCGTTCACGGCGTCAGCGAGGGTTGCGGGAGTCTCTGAAACGGTAGCGAGGGCGGGACTCGAACCCGCGACACCACGATTATGAGCCGTGTGCTCTAACCACCTGAGCTACCCCGCCGGGCAGGACCCCCGGCCACAAGCCAGAGGTACCAGAGCCCCGAGTCAGGATTGAACTGACGACCCCTTCCTTACCATGGAAGTGCTCTACCACTGAGCTATCGGGGCGTTGCCGGGCGCGCAAACGCGTTCGGCACCACAGAAGATTATCACCTGGCTCAGCACCCCTCTGCGCGCCGCCGTTCACTTGCTGTTCCATCGTGATGGAACCGATTCCATGCACGCCGTTCCCCTGACCTAGGCTGGCACCCATGAGTCTCGAGACCACCACCCCTGCCTTCGTGGCGACGGAGCCCATCGAGCACGATCACTCTGCCGCGCCAGGCGCGGAGTGGTGGCGCTCAGCCGTCATCTACCAGATCTACCCCCGGTCATTCGCCGACGCCAACGGTGACGGCATCGGCGACCTCGCTGGCATCACCGAGCGGCTTCCGGCGTTGCGAGATCTGGGCGTCGATGCCGTGTGGCTCTCTCCTTTCTTCCGCTCGCCGCAGCGCGATGCCGGCTATGACGTCAGCGACTATTGCGACGTCGACCCCATTTTCGGCACCCTGGACGACTTCGATGCGCTGCGCGATCGTGCGCACGGGCTCGGGTTGCGCGTGATCGTCGACCTGGTGCCTAACCACTGCTCGAGCGAACATCCGTGGTTCCAGGCCGCACTAGCCGCCGGCCCGGGGTCTGCCGAGCGCGACCGCTTCATGTTCCGCGAGGGCAAAGGCGAGAACGGTGAGCTGCCGCCCAACAACTGGCAGTCGGTTTTCGG
>JBBQKE010000019.1:0-12501 GCA_038326585.1 Actinomycetales bacterium
TGGGTCAGCTTGAACCAGGCGCGGGCGAAGACCTCGCTGAAGTAGTCCGGGTCGGCGTAGAAGCGCTCAGAGATCTCGCGGTAGATCGGGTCTTTGATCATCGCCATGTCGGCGTCGGTCATGATCGGGTTCTGTCGCGCGATGCCCTCGACGTCGAAGGGCTTGTCTTCTTCGGCGATGGTCACCGGCTCCCACTGCCAGGCGTCGGCCGGGCTCTTCTTGAGCTCCCAGTCGTGGTTGAAGAGCAGGGTGAAGTAGCCGTTGTCCCACTGCGTCGGGTGGGTGGTCCAGGCGCCCTCGATGCCGCTCGTGACGGTGTCTCTGCCGATGCCGCGGCTCACGTGGTTGTTCCAGCCGAGGCCTTGCTCGCTGATGTCGGCACCCTCGGGCGCAGCGCCGAGATCTTCGGCCCGACCGTTGCCGTGCGTGCGGCCGACCGTGTGGCCGCCGGCGGTCAGCGCGACGGTCTCTTCGTCGTTCATCGCCATGCGGGCGAAGGTCTCGCGCACGTGTGCGGCCGTCTTGAGCGGGTCGGGCACACCGTTGACGCCGGTGGGGTTCACATAGATGAGGCCCATCTGCACGGCCGCGAGCGGGTTCTCCATCGTGCTGGGGTCATCGACGCTGCCGTAGCGCTCGTCGCTCGGCGCCAGCCACTCTTTCTCGCTGCCCCAGTAGGTGTCTTTCTCGGGGTGCCACAGATCTTCGCGGCCGAAGGCGAAGCCGAACGTCTGGTGGCCCATCGACTCGTACGAGAGGGTGCCGGCGAGAATCATGAGGTCGGCCCAGCTGATCTGGTTGCCGTACTTCTTCTTGATCGGCCAGAGCAGCCGACGGGCCTTGTCGAGGTTGGCGTTGTCGGGCCACGAGTTGAGCGGCGCGAAGCGCTGCGTTCCCGAGCCGCCACCACCGCGCCCGTCGGCGATGCGGTAGGTGCCGGCCGAGTGCCAGGCCATGCGGATCATGAGGCCGCCGTAGTGGCCCCAGTCGGCCGGCCACCAGTCTTGACTGGCGACGAGCAGCTCTTTCACGTCGGCCACGAGCGCGTCGACATCGAGCTTTGCGAGCTCGGCGCGGTAGTCGAAGTCGGCGCCCAGGGGGTTCGTCTTCGTGTCGTGCTGGGCCAGAATGTCGAGGTTGAGCGCGTTCGGCCACCACTCCTGGGCCCCGCTCTTCATCGAGGTGTGGGCTCCGTGCACCACGGGGCAGGTGCCGGCGACGTCGGTCATGTGATCCTCTTTCTCTTGACATCAAGGCTAACCGCCGAGAGGCCGCGCCCAGTGGCGACCGGTGCTCGCCGACAAGTGCGCACCGCGATGCGAGAGAAGAGTTGTCTGGTGGCTCCGACGGGCGTCGATCCCGTGACCTCACGATTTTCAGTCGTGCGCTCTACCAACTGAGCTACAGAGCCTCGAGGCTCGAGAGCCCCGATACGGAACAAGCCCCCTCCGAAGAGAGGGCCCATTGCCGTGGCGACCCTGACCGGACTTGAACCGGCGACCTCCGCCGTGACAGGGCGGCGCGCTAACCAACTGCGCTACAGGGCCAAACATATTCAGTTGTAGTGTCGCGCTGCTGGTGACCCCAACGGGATTCGAACCCGTGCTGCCGCCGTGAAAGGGCGGTGTCCTAGGCCACTAAACGATGGGGCCAGGTGGCGCGAGCCGCAGAGCAACCGAGGCATAAGCATACGGGTCGCGCGCGCAGATTGCCAAACGCGAGCGCCCACGGGCCGGCATCGCGTTCGGCGACGATCCGGATGACCTCCCGCTCGAACGTCTGCCCGCGGGTTACCGTCGCCGCACGGGTGCGCGCTCGAAACTCCGGCCGCGCCCTGTGTGGCGTGCGGTGCGAGACCTGGCCGAACGCCGCATCCGTTGATAGTGTTGTCAATGGTGCTCATGTGAGAGTTGTGACATAACGTGTTTCGACGAACGCAGCGGCACCGGAATCGGATGGGCACGATGCAGTCACACGCACGCTGGGGGAGCGGAACGATGACGACGGCGACGCCGGCGACGGCGGGAACGACGGGGGATGCCGCGGCACGCCCGCGCCGTCGTCGCGCCAGTGCGTTTACCGCTGCGATCACGGCTCTCGCCCTGCTCGTGACGGGCTCGATCGCTACCACCGAGCAGCCTGCCTATGCCGTCGACTACCCATCGTGGAGCGATGTGCTGGAGGCTCGACGCGATGTGGCCGCCGCCCAGGCGAAGATTCGAGAGATTCGCGCGGCCATCGCTGCGATCGCCGCCGAAGTCGACCGCACCCAGGCCGTCGCCGAAGAGATGGGCACCCTCTACTACGAGGCGCAGCTCGCCTTCGACGAGGCCGCGTACAACGCCGATCAGCTGCAGTTGCAGGCCGACGAGGCCCAGGCTCGCGCTGATGAGTCGCGCCAGCGTGCCGGGCAGTTCGTTGCCGAGCTTGCACGATCGGGGGGCGGCGACCTGTCGGCGGCCCTCTTCACCGACCCCGGCCAAGCCGACTCGTTGCTGTCACGGCTGGGCTTCGCCAGCAAGATCACTGAGCAGGCCGACGGCATCTATGCCGCCGCGCTGCAAGATCAGAACGCCGCCCAGTCGCTGACCGACCAGGCCGAGATCGCCGTGCAGTTGCGCGACGAGTTGCGCATCGAGGCCGAGGCCGCCTATGCAGCGGCCCAGGTCGCGGCGCAGGCGGCGCAAGACGCGTTGGTCGCACAGCAAGAGAACCAGGCTCGACTCGAGGCGCAGCTCTCGGTGCTCGTCGAGAACCGTGAGGCCACAGAAAAGGATTACGCCGCCGGTGTCGCCGCACGTGAGGCCGAACGTCGAGCCAACGGCGGCGGCAGCTTCACGGCGGGGCCGATCGCCAATGGCTGGACTGTTCCGGTGAGCGGCTGGATCTCGTCGCACTGGGGCTACCGCGTGCACCCCGTGCTCGGTTACGTGGCGTTCCACTCGGGAACCGATATCGCCGCTGGATGCGGAAGGCCCATTTATGTCGCCGCGAGCGGAACAGTCGAGTACGCCGGTTGGAACGGCAGCTTCGGATACTTCGTGCGCGTCAACCACGGCGACGGTCTGACGACGTCGTATTCGCACATTCAACAGGGCGGCATCCTCGTGCAGATGGGTCAAACGGTGTCGGTCGGCCAGAACATTGCCAAGGTCGGAACGACCGGGCGTTCGAACGGATGCCACCTGCACTTCGAGGTGCGCGAGGGCGGTACCTCGGTGAACCCCGTTCCCTACCTGCGCAATAAAGGACTCTCTCTTGGGTAGCCGGCTCTGATGCGACGCCTCGAGCGCCGCGATATCGGAGTCGTCGCCCTGGTGACGGCACTGGTTCTCGCGCTCGGGGTGAGCACCGAGGGTGCGACCGATGCCCAGGCGGCGCCGGGAGCACCGACCTGGGACGACGTGCAGCAGGCGCAGGGAGACGTCGAGGCCACCGAGATTGCGATCGCCCGCATCGTCGAGGCCGCTGCCGGGCTTGAGCAGCAGTATGTCGAGTCTGTTCGCGAAGCACTCGAACGCGGCGAAGACCTGCAGATTGCACGCCTCGCGCTCGATGACGCCGACCTCTCGCTGCGCGCGATCGAGCGTCGCCGTGACGCCGCGCTCGAGCGAGCCGCCGTGACGGCTCGTCAGGCAGCACAGATCGTGGCCCAGCTCTCGAGGGCGGGTGGCGGCGACGTCACCGCCGCTCTGTTGACGAGCGGTGACGATGCGGAGGACCTGCTCTACCGACTCGGAACCATGAGCGCCCTCGGCACTCGCGCCGACGCCGGCATGCAGCTCGCCGAACTCGACCGCAATACGGCCGCGGCGCTCGTCGACCAGGCTGATCGTGCGCGCGGTGAGCGTGAGCGCCTTGCGTACACCGCACAATCTGCTGCCGATGACGCCGCCCGCGCAGCGGCGCGAGCGGAACGGAGAGTCGCGCAGCAAGAAGCGGCCATGGACGAGCTCTCGGCTCAGCTCGCGACCTTGACCGGGCGCAGTAATGCGCTCGAACGCGCCTATCTCGACTCGCTCACCGTCGGCGGCGGCGCACCGACTCCGGGCCCCGGCAACCCAGCCCCTGGCCAGCCAGCCCCTGGTCAACCAGCGCCGAACCCCAGCTCGCCGAACCCGACGCCGTCTCCGAGCAGCCCGGCACCGGGTGTGCCGCCGAGTGCGCCCGCACCATCGCCGAGTGCTCCCGCTCCGGCACCGAGTGCTCCGGCGCCTGCGCCGAGCGCGCCGCCAAGCGCGCCCCCTACCGTGTCGGGTCCTCAGCCGAACACTTCGGCGGTAGCGACAGCGATCGCCTTCGCGAAAGCCCAGTTAGGAGAGCCGTATCGGTACGGCGCGGCTGGTCCGAATGCGTGGGACTGCTCGGGACTCACGATGATGGCGTACTCGGCCGCAGGTCATGCGATCGGCGGCCACGGTGCGACCTCCCAGTATCGGTGGGCAGCATCCAGGGGTCTGCTCGTTTCTTACAGCCAGGCGCTGCCCGGCGACCTCATCTTCTACAGCTACGGCGGTTCCACCAGCGGAAACAAATATCACGTCGCCATCTATCTGGGTGCTGGCCAGATGATCGAGGCCCCGTCGCCGGGCAAGAATGTGCGCATCGTGTCGGTGCGCAGCTACGACCGCGTACCGATGGTCGCGAGGCCGAGCGGGTAAGGCCTAGTGGCTCGCCGGCACGTAGGCGGCGATGCCGGCCTGAATGATCGCCTCGGCTTCGGCGGCGTCGCCCCAGCCGTCGGTCTTGACCCACTTGCCGGGCTCGAGGTCTTTGTAGTGCTCGAAGAAGTGGGCGATCTCGCCCTTGGTGAACTCAGAGATGTCGCCCACGTCTTGCAGGTGCGACCACCGGGGGTCTTTCTCAATCACGCAGACGATCTTCGCGTCGCTGCCGCCATCATCGGTCATGTTGAAGACGCCGACCGGGCGCACCGTGACGCCGACGCCCGGAAACAGCGGGTACTCGGTGAGCACGAGAGCGTCGACCGGGTCGCCATCGAGGCCGAGCGTGTTCTCGAAGAAGCCGTAGTCGGTGGGGTACACGAACGAGGTGAAGAGCACGCGGTCGAGCATCACTCGGCCGGTCTCGTGGTCGATCTCGTACTTGTTGCGGCTGCCCTTGGGCACTTCGATGATGACGGGATAGGCGCCCACGGGGGTGCTCCTTCGACGATGAGAAACGGACGAGAATCGGAAGGGTCACGCGCGCGAGACCGGCTCTAACCTTAGTGGATGCCCCCCTCACTGCCCGGTGCGTCAGACCGTCGCCCGCGGCTCACCCCCGCGGTCGCTGATGTGCGCCGCGCGGTGCGCGAGAGTCTTGCCGACCTCACTTCGGGTCGCTCGGGCACGGAGCACTCTCGACCGCTCGTGCTCGTCGCGCTCAGCGGCGGACCCGACTCGATGGCGCTTGCCGCGGCCACCGCGTTCGAGGCCCCTCGGCTCGGGCTGCGTGCGGGGGCGGTCATCGTCGACCACGGGCTGCAGGCCGAGTCGACCGCGGTCGCCCAGGCCGCAGCGCAGGCGGCGCGCGACCTCGGGCTCGAGCCCGTGCGCATTGAGCGGGTCGAGGTCATCGGGGCGGGCGGGCCCGAGGCGGCGGCCCGCGACGCACGCTATGCAGCCTTCGATCGATGCGCGCGCGAGCTCGGCGCGATCGCGGTGCTGCTCGGGCACTCTCTCGACGACCAGGCCGAGACAGTGCTGCTCGGGCTGGCGCGAGGCAGCGGAACGCTGAGCATCGCGGGCATGGCCGCCGTGATGGACGACCTCTATCGCCGACCCTTGCTCGGAGTGCGCCGCGAAACGCTGCAGCAGGCCTGCGACGACCAGTACCTCGAGCCCTGGAACGACCCCCACAACGACGACACGCGCTTCGCCCGAGTGCGGGTGCGGCGCACGATTCTGCCCCTGCTCGAAGACCAGCTCGACGCCGGAATCATCGAGGCACTCGCCCGCACTGCCGCCATCGCGCGCGAAGATGCCGAGGCCCTCGATCATCTCGTCGACGAAGTGGCCGAAGACCTCACGGAACTGGCCGAGGGCGGATGCTCGCTCTCGGTCGCCGGCCTCGCCGCGAACCCCGCGGCGATTCGGCACCGCCTGATCAGGCTCGTCGTGCGCGGGCAGTTCGGTGCCTCGATCTCGCGGGCGCAGACCCTCGAGGTCGCGCGGCTCGTGACCGACTGGCACGGGCAGGGACCGGTGCACCTGCCCGGGGTTAGGGTTGAGCGCGCGGGGCCCCGCATCGTCTTCACCCTGGCCCTCGAGAACGAGGCCATGCCCGACCACCGCGAGCCCGATGATCACGAGCCCGACCGCCCCTGAACCGCCGAAGCACCGAATCGCCGAAGGAGAACGCCGTGGACGTCGAAGACATCCGCTCTGACCTGACCGAGGTGCTCATCACCGAGGAAGAGATCCACGCGAAGCTCGCCGAGCTCGCGCGCCGGGTCGAGGCCGACTATGGTGACACGCCTCCGCTGCTCGTCGGCGTGCTCAAGGGCGCGGTCATGGTCATGGCCGACTTTGCGCGCGAACTCGCGGTGCACGTCGAGATGGACTGGATGGCGGTCTCGAGCTACGGGGCCAGCACGCAGTCGAGCGGTGTCGTGCGCATTCTCAAAGACCTCGACACCGAGATCGCCGGGCGCGATGTGCTCATCGTCGAAGACATCATCGACTCGGGGCTCACCCTCTCGTGGCTGCGAGCCAACCTCGAGTCGCGCGGCGCGAAGAGCGTCAAGATTCTCGCCCTGCTGCGCAAGCCCGAGGCCGCCAAGGTCGAGGTCGACGTCGAGTACGTGGGCTTCGACATTCCGCCGTCGTTCGTCGTCGGCTATGGGCTCGACTATGCCGAGAAGTACCGCAACCTGCGGGCGGTCGGTGTGCTCGCCCCGCACGTGTACCAAGACTGAGCGCCTCTGCCGCGAGCGAACATCCAGTCGTTCCTTGGGGGGCGCGCGATAGCCTGACGTGCTGAGTTTCACCGAAAGAAAGGTGCGCGCCCGATGGCCCGCGAACCCATGACCGCAAAGCGACTGCTGCGCGGACCGCTGCCCTTCATCATCGTGGGGGCACTGGTCATCTGGGCCGGCTTCGCGCTACTCGGCGGCATCGGCGGCTTTCGTGCCATCAGCACGCAGCAGGGCCTCGAGCTTCTGGCCGACGAGACTTTCACCTCGGTCAAGATCGTCGACGGTGAGCAGCGCGTCGACCTCGTGCTCGCCGAGCCCGATGACGAGCTCGGTCAGAACCTGCAGTTCTACTACGTCGCTCCTCGCGGTGAGGCCGTCATCGCCGCCATCGATGCGGCCAACATTGAGGAGGAGTTCACCGACGAGGTTCCGCAGTCGAACTTCTTCGTCAGCCTGCTCGGCCTGATCATCCCGTTCCTCATCATTGGCGTCATCTTCTACTTCTTACTCACGCGCCTGCAGGGCGGCGGCGGCCGGGTCATGCAGTTCGGCAAGTCGCGCGCGAAGCTCGTCAACAAAGAGACCCCGCAGGTGACGTTCGCCGACGTGGCTGGCGCTGAGGAAGCGATCGAAGAGCTCGAAGAGATCAAAGACTTCTTGAAAGACCCCGCGCGGTTCTTGGCTGTCGGAGCGCGGATTCCGAAGGGCGTTCTGCTCTACGGCCCTCCCGGCACCGGCAAGACGCTGCTCGCTCGCTCGGTCGCGGGCGAGGCGGGCGTGCCGTTCTACTCGATCTCGGGCTCTGACTTTGTCGAGATGTTCGTGGGCGTCGGCGCCAGCCGCGTGCGCGACCTCTTCACTCAGGCGAAAGAGAACTCGCCCGCGATCATCTTCGTCGACGAGATCGACGCTGTCGGTCGCCACCGCGGCGCCGGCATGGGCGGCGGCCACGACGAGCGTGAGCAGACGCTCAATCAGATGCTCGTCGAGATGGACGGCTTCGACCCCAACACCAACGTCATCATGATCGCGGCGACGAACCGGCCCGACATTCTCGACCCCGCCCTGCTGCGCCCGGGCCGCTTCGACCGGCAGATTCAGGTCGACGCCCCCGACATGAAGGGCCGCGAGAAGATTCTGCAGGTGCACGCCAAGGGCAAGCCCATGGCCGAGAACGTCGACCTTGAGGTGCTCGCGCGCAAGACGCCGGGCTACACCGGTGCCGACCTGGCGAACGTGCTCAACGAGGCCGCGCTGCTGACCGCACGCGTGAACGGCGAGCTCATCACGAATGAGGCGCTCGACGAGGCTGTCGACCGCGTCATGGCTGGCCCGCAACGTCGCACGCGCATCATGCGCGACCACGAGAAGCTCATCACGGCCTATCACGAGGGCGGGCACGCACTCGCGGCCGCGGCCATGCGGCACACTGACCCGGTCACGAAGGTGACCATCCTGCCTCGCGGCCGAGCGCTCGGCTACACGATGGTGCTGCCGATCGACGACAAGTACTCGGTGACGCGCAACGAACTGCTCGATCAGCTTGCCTACGCCATGGGCGGCCGGGTGGCCGAAGAGATCGTCTTCCACGACCCGACCACGGGCGCCTCGAACGACATCGAGAAAGCCACGGCGATCGCGCGCCGCATGGTGACCGAATATGGAATGAGTGCGATCGTCGGCTCGGTCAAGCTCGGCTCGTCAAGCGGCGAAGTGTTCTTGGGCCGCGACATGGGGCACCAGCGCGACTACAGCGAGAGCGTCGCCGAGAGCGTCGACGCCGAGGTGCGCGCGCTCATCGACCAGGCGCACGACGAGGCGTGGAGGGTCATCAACGACAACCGCGACATTCTCGACCGCCTCGCGACCGAGCTGCTCGAGAAAGAGACGCTCGACCACCTGCAGCTCGCCGAGTTGTTTGCCGAGGTCAAGAAACTGCCCGAGCGCCCGCAGTGGCTCTCGAGCGATGACCGGCCCTTGACCGACCTGCCCCCCGTGCCGATGCCGAGCAAGGCGCGACTCGATGCAGGAGCTCTCGCGCGCACACCCCACAACTTCGTCAAGCGCACCGACTGAGGCCCCCCATGCCCCCGATCGACCGAGCCCGCATCGAAGCGGCCGTCGCCGAGATTCTGGCCGCGATCGGTGAGGATGCGCAACGGCCCGGACTGCTGACGACTCCGCAGCGAGTCGCCGAGTCGTATGCCGAGTTCTTCGCGGGGGTGGGCGTCGATCCAGTTCCGCTGCTGCGCGATGAGCTCGCCACACAAGACGCTCCTGAGCAGCGCGGCGAGATCGTATTGTTGCGCGACATTGCCCTGAGGTCGATCTGCGAGCACCATCTGCTGCCCTTCACGGGTGTGGCGCACGTCGCCTACCTGCCGGCTGAGCACCTTGTCGGCCTCGGAAGCATCACGCGCACGGTCGAGACCCTCGCCTCACGTCCGCAGCTGCAGGAGCGCCTCGGCGACGACATCGTCGCAGCGATCAACGCCGGCCTCGCCCCGCTGGGGGTGCTCGTCGTCATCGACGCGCGGCACGGTTGCGTCGGTGCTCGCGGCCCGCGCCAGGCCGACAGCACGACCGTGACCGTCGCGTCGAGCGGCGCGCTCGCCGACCCCGTTCGCCGCGCCGAGGTGATGACGCTGATCGGCGGAGATCGCTGATGAGTGCGGCCCGACGGCCTGCGCTCTGGGGCATTCTCAACGTCACGCCCGACTCGTTCAGCGACGGCGGGCGCTTTGTCGAGCTCGAGGTGGCCGTCGAGCACGCGCTGCGCATGGTCGACGAGGGCGCATCCGTCATCGACGTCGGCGGCGAGTCGACCCGACCGGGCGCCGAGCCCGTGACGCCGAGGGTCGAGCGCGAGCGCGTGGTGCCCGTCGTGGCGGCGCTCGCGGGGCAGGGCATCCACGTCTCGATCGACACCATGCACGCCGCAACCGCGGCCGCTGCGGTGGATGCCGGGGCGGTCGTCGTCAACGACGTGAGCGGCGGGCTGCATGACCCCGACATGGCGCCGCTGGTCGCTGAACTCGACGTCGAGTTCGTCGCGATGCACTGGCGCGGGCCGAGCGACCAGTGGGATGCCGTGAGCACCTACACCTGGGCACCGCACGACGTGCGCGACGAGCTTCGCGCGCGGCTCGACGCTTTGCTCGAGGCGGGTATCGCGCCGCGCCGCATGTGGATCGACCCGGGCCTCGGGTTTGCGAAGCAGGCCGAGCACAACTGGGAGCTGCTCGCGCACCTCGCAGAGCTCGACGTTCTCGGCGCGCGCGTGCTCATCGGTGCCTCGCGCAAGCGATTCATCGGCGCGCTGCTGCCCGACGATGCGACGCTCGACGAGCGTGACCTGCCCACGGCGGTCATCGGCGCCCTCGCGGCGCTCGCCGGGGTGGATGCCCTGCGCGTGCACGACGTGCGGTCGAGTGCGCGCGCGCTCGATGTGGTCGAGGCTTGGCGCGGCGGCTGGGGCGGGGGTACGCCATGAGCGTTCCGCGCGATGCCATCACCCTCACCGGCCTGCGGGCGCGGGGGCACCACGGCGTGTTCGAGCATGAACGCCGCGACGGTCAAGACTTCATCATCGACGTGCGCGTGACGCTCGACCTCGCGCGCGCAGCCGGGAGCGATGATGTCGCCGACACCGTGCACTACGGCGAACTCGCCGTCGCGGTCGTCGAGGCCGTCGAGACCGATCCCGTCGACCTCATCGAGACGGTCGCCGAGCGCGTCGCCGCGATCGCGCTGGCGTATCCCGCGGTGCACGAGGTCGAGGTGACGGTGCACAAGCCGCAGGCGCCGATACCGGTGCCGTTCGACGATGTCAGTGTCACGATCGTGCGAGGCCGGCCATGACCGCGCACACCGCGACTGCGGTCATCGCGCTGGGCAGCAACCTCGGCGACCGTCTCGCGACGCTCGAGCACGCGGTCGTGGCGCTCGATGCCCTGCCCGACTCGAGCATCGTCGCGGTGTCGACGTGGCACGGCACCGTGGCCCTCACCGTCGATGGTCGAGACCCCGAGCGGCCGGCCTACCTCAACGGCGTCGCGCTGCTGCAGACAGGCCTCGACCCCTACACACTGCTCGACGCGCTGCGGGCCATCGAGACCGCGAACGGCCGCGAGCGCGGCGAACGGTGGGGCGATCGAACCCTCGACCTCGACCTCATCGCGCTCGACGAGCTCGAGATCGATTCGCCCGTGCTGCAGGTTCCGCACCCTCGCGCGCACGAGCGTGACTTCGTGCTGGCGCCCTGGTTCGAGGTGCAACCCGATGCTGAGTTGCCGGGGCACGGCCCGATCGCAGCGCTGCTCGCCGCAGTGAGCGAGGCGGCCCCGTGAATCGCACCCGCCCGCTCACGCTTCTCGTTGCTGCGGTCGTCGGTCTCGTGGCCCTCTACGCCATGAATATGGTGCTGGCGATGCGCGGCGCCGCGGTGCTCGTCACGCCAGTATCTCTGCCCGTCGCTCTCGCGCTCATCGCCATGCTGCTCGTGGCCCTCGCCTGGCCGGTGCGCAGCGCCGCGAAGGGCGAGCGCCGCATCGACCCCTTCTTCGCGACGCGCGTGGTCGTGCTGGCCAAGGCCAGCGCGCTCGCGGGTGCGTTGCTGGCCGGAGCCGCGGCGGGCATCCTGATCTATCTTCTGAGCCGTGCGGTCGTGCCGTTAGGCTCGTCGCTGACCGCGGGGGCCACCCTGGTCGCCGCGCTGGCGCTCGTCGCTGCGGCACTGGTGGCCGAGCACTGGTGCTCACTGCCGCCCGACGAGCCCACCGACGAACTCACTGAGGAGTCAGCCTGATGACGACTCCCGACCAGCCACCTGGAGTCAGCATGACCACCTCTCCCGAACCGCGCCGACTCGAGCGCCCCGAGACCGACTGGCAGCGGGTGTCGCCGAAGTACATTCCGGTGGACATGCTCTCGACGTTTATCTTCGGCGCGATCGTCACCACCGTCGGCCTCATTCCGTTCTGGCTGGGGTGGGAACTGGGGTGGATCATCGGCACGGCCCTCGGCGCTGTGTTCGTGCTCGTGCTCGCGCTCACCCCGCGCCGGGTGCGCTCGATCGGCTACCTGCTGCGCGATGACGATCTGCTTTTCCGCCGGGGCATCATGTTTCAACGATTCGTCTCGGTGCCCTACGGTCGCATGCAGCTCGTCGACATCAACCGAGGACCCCTCGTCAGGGCGCTCGGTCTGAGCGAGCTCAAATTCGTGACCGCCGCCGCCTCAACCGGGATCACGATCCCAGGGCTCACTGAGGCGGTCGCCGAGGAACTGCGCGACCGCATCGTCGCGCTTGCCGAGACCCGCCGGGCGGGGCTGTGACGGACGAGCACGCGGACACACCGCTCCGTTGGGAGCCGCCGCCGTCCTTTTCGCCCTCCTCAGGGAGCGAAATCGCCACCACGTCCCTGAGCGACGGCGAATGGCACCGGCTGCACCCGGCGTCGCCACTGCTCAAAGGCGGCATCACGTTCCTGGCCATCCTCGGTGTGGTCATCGCCAACCTGCGGGAGCGGCTCGTCGAATTCTTCGTGCCCCAGTTTCCGCAGGAGGAAGACCCTGTCGAT
>JBBQKE010000020.1:0-12239 GCA_038326585.1 Actinomycetales bacterium
GCCAACACCTCGTCGATCGGTCCATCGGCGATCACCCGCCCGCCATCGAGCACGATCACCCGATCGACGAGCGCTGCCCAGACGTCGACGCGGTGCTCGACAATCACGAGCGTGAGCCCGCGCTCGCGCACGAGATCAGAGACCGCGCGCGCGACCTGCTCGACTCCGGCGGGGTCGAGTTGAGCCGTCGGCTCGTCGAGCAGCAGCGCCGCGGGCTCGAGCGCGAGCACGCCCGCGAGCGCGAGCCGCTGACGCTGCCCGCCAGAGAGCCGCGCGCCCTCGGCGTCGACGAGCAGGTCGAGCCCGACGGCCGCGAGTGCCGAGTCGATGCGCTCGGCGATCTCGGCAGCCGGCAGCCCGAGGTTCTCGGGCCCGAAGGCCACGTCGTCGCGGGCGCGCGCGAGCACGAGTTGAGCATCCGGATCCTGCAGCAGCAACCCGACGCGGCCGCGCGCCTCACCCGGCGCTCGCCCGTCGATGGTGATCGCGCCGCTCTGATCGCCTTCGTCTGACCCCCCGAGCACGCCAGCCCAGGCCTGCAAGAGCGTCGACTTGC
Source organism: Actinomycetales bacterium (assembly GCA_038326585.1). Taxonomy (GTDB): domain Bacteria; phylum Actinomycetota; class Actinomycetes; order Actinomycetales; family Microbacteriaceae; genus Microcella. Next base: position 557 of record JBBQKE010000020.1, read on the forward strand.
CGCTACCCGAGGCGCCGAGCAGCAGCACGCGCTCGCCCGGCGCGATGTCGAGGTCGAGCGAGTCGAGCACGGGTGTCGACCGTCCGGCCGGAGTCCAGCTCCAGTCGCGCGCACCGAGCGCCGCTGCGGAGGTCGTCACGAGGTCGATGAAGGCTCCCCCGAGCTCGGCGCAGCGGCGGGGCTCGCCTCCTCATATTCCGACTGCCGTACTCCTTCACGGCCGGCCGCGAACCGCGAGAGTGCACCCGTGCGGGCGAGCCCGCGCACGATGAGCCAGCTGCCGAGCCCCGCAATGACCGCACCCGAGATCATGGCGCTCACGGCATAGACCACCATGAACTCTGGGCGTGCACCGGCGTAGTAGAACGTGAGGTCCATGATCGCCATGCCGGCTCCCGCGCCGATTCCGGCGAGAATGGCGGGTGCGAGTCCCCAGGCGCGGTAGAGCAGGATCGCGAAGACGAGTTCGGCTCCGAGGCCTTGCACGAGGCCCCAGGCCAGTGCTGTCCAACCCCAGAAACCGCCGAGCAGCGCCGAGACGGCGGCCGCGACGAGCTCGCCGTAGAGGGCCGCGCCGGGCTTGCGCACGATGAGGCCGACCAGCACGGCCGGAAAGAGCCACACCGCATAGACGAGCGCCTGCAGGCCCGGCAGCACCGCCTCGATGGGCGCGGTGAGCGGCGAGTAGACGAGGTTCCACAGGGTGAAGACGAGTCCGCCGGCGACGCCGAGCACACTCGCGACAACGATGTCGACAACCCGCCAGCGCATGCTCAGACGGGTGGGGGTGGTGGATGCGGTGCTGACCATAATGCGTGCCTTTCGCTCAGCGCGGGCACGTCGGTCGAGCCCGCGGATTCGGTCGGCACGGGTGCGAGAAGTCCTCCCTGCGCCGGCATGATCCGGATCAGGTTCGACGGTCGAAGCTTGTAATGAGCGTCCTCACAGCCCGGCTCACCGGACTCCCGTGTACGAAAAGCAGTCTACGCCACACGGAGGCGCGGATGCTCGCGGTGGGCCGAACATACGGCGAACTAGGATGCCACCATGGAATTCGTCTTCTCGCCCGAGCTACTGGTCGCGTTCGCCACTCTGCTCGTGCTCGAGATCATCCTCGGCATCGACAACGTGGTCTTCATCTCGATTCTCGCGGCAAAGCTGCCGCCCGAGCAGCAGAACAAGGCCCGCGTCGTCGGCCTCACCCTGGCGATGTTCATGCGCATCGCCTTGCTGTTCGCGGCCACCTGGATCATCGGGCTGACGGCCGACATTTTCGAGCTGTTCGGCATGGGGTTCTCGGGTCGCGACCTGATCTTGATCCTCGGCGGACTCTTTCTGGTCTACAAAGCGGTCATGGAAATTCACGAGAAGCTCGAGGGTGAAGAGAGTCGCACCCGCACCGGCAAGGCTGTGACGTTCGGCGGCGTGATCGTTCAGATTCTGCTCATCGACATCGTGTTCTCTCTCGACTCAGTGATCACCGCGGTCGGCATGGTCGACGAACTGTGGATCATGATCGCTGCCGTCGTCATCGCGATCGGCCTCATGCTCTTCACCGCCAAGGCGATCAGTGACTTCGTCACCCGGCACCCCACGGTCAAGATGCTCGCGCTGGCCTTCCTCGTGCTCATCGGCTCGACCCTCATCGCCGAGGGCTTCGACGTGCACATCGACAAGGCCCTCATCTACGGCCCCATCGCGTTCGCGATCGGCGTCGAGGTTCTCAACCTGATCTACCGTCGCCGCCAGGCCGCGAAGCGCGAGACCACGGCCGACCCGGTCGAGTTGCGCCCCACGCTCGTGAAAGACCCTCTGCCCGAGAGAGTGACGCCGGTTCCGCTCGGGGCCGAGCGTCGAGTAAGCCGGGCATCGGTCACGCCTGCGGCCATGGATCACCCCGACGGCGCGCCGTGACGGCAGCCGACAACGCGGTACCACTCGCTCGCTCCGTCGACACGGACACGGCGCACAGCCCGGTCGTCGACACTCTTGTGCGGCGCATTCTCGACCGCGCCTCGACGATCGATGAGGGCTATCAACGCGTCGGCATGCTCGTCTCCGCAGCCCGCGCCGTCACCGAAGACCTCGATCTGACGGCGGCGCTGCAGCGCATTGTCGCGGTCGCCCGTGAGCTCGTGGGGGCACAGTACGGCGCGCTGGGCGTCATCGCGCCCGACGGGGCGCTCGAGCGGTTTCTGCATTCCGGCCTGAGCGACGAGCAGGTGCGCATGCTGGGCGAACCGCCGAGCGGCAAGGGCATTCTCGGCGCCGTGATTAACGAGGGCGCGAGCATCCGTCTCGAGCACCTGTCGCATGATCCGAGGTCGGTCGGATTTCCGCCTCACCACCCCCCGATGGACGCCTTTCTCGGCGTGCCGATCCACGTCGACGGCACCGTTTTCGGCAACCTCTATCTGACCGAGCACACTGACGGGCCCTTCGATGACGTCGACGAGTCGATCATCGCGGCGCTCGCAGCGATGGCGGGCACGGCTATCGCCAACTCGCGACTGTACGAGCAGTCTCAAGAAGACCGTCGCTGGCTGACCGCCTCAGAGCAACTGACCCAGAACCTGCTCTCAGGCGCGATCGGGGCCGACGAACTGCCCGCGATCATCGACGTCGTGCGCCAGCTCTCGCACGCCCCTCATGTCGTGATCGTCAATGCCGATCACGCGGCGACGGATGCCCGCAGCGAGCTCGTCCGCCTGACCGGCGACGCCGACCCCGGGCCGATGCTCGTCGTGCCGATGGAGGGCAGCGCCGACCGCGAGTCGTGCGAGCTCGGCATCGCGCGCGGACCCCATGGGCACCCCTTCAGCGACGCCGAGCGCGAGACCATCACGAGATTCGCCCGCTCGGTCGCCATCGCCCGCGAACTCGCCGGCGCACGCATCGACGAGCAGCGCATGGCCTTGGCCGACGAGCGTGACCGCATCGCGCGCGACCTTCACGATCACGTCATTCAGAGCCTCTTCGCCGTCGGTCTCACGCTGCAGAGCGTCGTGGGCGACCCCTCAACCCCGAACGGCGCTCGTATCGCTGGGCAGGTCGACGCGATCGACTCGACTATTCGGCAGATTCGCCAGGCCATCTACCGCCTCTCGAGCCCGGCGAGCGCCGGGGTGCACAGTCTGCGGGCGCGCATCAACACGCTCATGCGCGAGACCCTCGAAGGAGAAGAGCTTGACTCTCGGCTGGAGTTCGCGGGCCCGGTCGACACGCTCGTCAACACGGAGCTCGGTGATGAAGTCTCGGCCGTGCTGCGCGAATGTCTCTCGAACGTGGTGCGGCACGCCATGGCGAGCCTCGTTGAAGCGAGCGTCGCGGTGCGCGGTGCCGAAGTCGTCGTCACCGTGCGCGACGACGGTGTCGGCATGCCTGAGACAGACCGCCGCAGCGGCTTGGGCAATCTCGATGCCCGAGCGCGCGAGCGTGGCGGAACGTTCGAGATTGAGAACGGCTCGCCTACCGGAACTCTCGTGCGTTGGAGCGTACCCTGGGGGGCACGATGACAACCCGGGTGACTGTCTTTCTGCTCGACGATCACGAAATCGTGCGCCGCGGCATTGCCGACCTCCTCGAGCAGGAAGAAGGCATTCGCGTCGTCGGTGAAGCGGGAGTTGCGGCCGGTGCCGCGAGCGCCATTCTCGACTCGGGAGCCACGGTCGCGGTTCTCGATGGTCGCCTGCCTGACGGCAGTGGCATCGATGGGTGTCGCGACCTCAAGTCTGCGCGGCCAGAGCTCGGGTGTCTGATTCTGACCTCGTACGTCGACGACGAGGCCGTGCTCGCCGCCGTGCTCGCCGGCGCCAACGGCTACCTGCTCAAAGAGGTGCGGGCGACCAGCCTCATCGAGGCGATCCGACGCGTGGCGGCGGGCGAAACACTGCTCGACCCTGCGATCACCGATCGCGTGCTCAGTCGAGTGCGCGAGGCGTCGCCCCTCGACGGTCTCACGCCTCGAGAGACAGAGATTCTCGCACTCATCGCCGAGGGCATGTCGAACCGAGAAATCGGCGCACGCCTGTTTCTCGCCGAGAAGACGGTCAAGAACTACGTCAGCGGCATTCTGTCGAAGCTCGGTATGCAGCGGCGCACCCAGGCGGCTGTTCTGGCGGCCGAATGGATGCCCAGGAACACTCGCGGGCGCTCAACGGACTAAGCGGGTCACGCCACCGGTGCAGCGGATCACGCCACCGGCGCAGCCAGAAGCGACACCGTCACGGCGCCGCCTTTGGTGGCCTGCACGCCCACCTGCTCGAAACCGAGCCGAGCATGAAACGCCTGGCTTCCCGGGTTGGGCGGCTCGAGATTGACCTCGCACGTCACCTCACTGCGCCCTGCACGGCGAGCAGCGTCGAAGACCTGCTCGTAGAGCAGGGGGCCGAGGCCCGCGCCGCGCTCGCTCTCGGCGATCACGATGCGATCGACATAGAGGTGATCGATGCCGCGAGACTCGAAATACCGGTAGTTCTCGCTGTCATAGTCAGACCCCGGCGCGATCGCAATGACGAAGCCGACAAGATGACCCTCGCGCTCAAGCCCTAGAGCGAGGTCGGCCAACTCGATGAGTCGCGCAAGGCCCGAGGGTTCAGTGATCGGCACGGCGGGCGCTGCTGCGTCATTCAGGAGAGCGAGTTCGCCGGCGTCGTCACGAGTGAGAGAGCGAGTGCGCATACCCCAGGCTAACAACCGTGGCGAACGATACTGTCGGCCTATGACCTCTCACTCTGCCCCCACCCTCGACATGGATCTGCTCGTGATCGGCGGCGGCACCGCGGGCCTGGTGGCCGCAAAGACTGCCGCTCGGTTCGGCACGAGCACTCTGCTGGTCGAAGCCCACCGCTTAGGCGGCGACTGCCTGTGGACCGGTTGCGTGCCGTCGAAGTCGCTCATCGCTGCGGCCGATGTCGCCGCCCGAGCCCGCGACGGTGAGCGCCTGGGAGTGCAGGTCGACGGCGTGCGCGTCAACTTCGCGGGCGTCATGCGGCACGTGCACGCGGCGATTCACACGATCGAGCCGAGCGACTCGGCCGAGGTCATCGAAGAGACCGGTGCGCGAGTCATCATGGGCCGCGCGCGCTTCACCGGACCACGCACCGCCGAGATCGCGCCCGCTGACGGCGGGGCGCCCCTCACGGTGGGCTTTCGCCAGGCGATCATCGCCAGCGGGTCCGCGCCCGAGGTGCCCGATTTGCCGGGTATCGCCGACATCGAGGTTCTGACGAGCGATGACGTCTGGAATCTCACGGAGCAGCCTGAACGGCTCGCTGTGCTCGGCGCCGGCGCGATCGGGTCAGAGCTCAGTCAAGCCTTCGCCCGGCTCGGAACACACGTGACGCTCGTGCAGCGCAATGCCCGTGTGCTGCCGAAAGAGGATCCCGACGCCTCGGCGCTCGTGGCCAGGGCCATGGTTGACGACGGCATCGATCTGCGTGTGTCGACGACGGTCGATCGGGTCGAGGCCGCGACGGATGGTCGATCAGGCACCCTGCATCTCTCCGACGGCACGACCGTTGCGTTCGACCGGCTGCTCGTAGCGCTCGGCCGTTCGCCCCGCGTCGACGGTCTCGGTCTCGAGGTCGCCGACGTGCAGGTCGACGATCGCGGCTATGTGCAGGTCGACAGTTCGTTGCGCACAAGCAACCGCCGCATCTGGTCGGCGGGCGACGTGAGTGGCCTGCCGCAATTCACCCACGTCGCTGGCGTGAACGGCAGCCTTTCGGCCACGAACGCTGCGCTCGGGCTACGGCGACGGTTGGATGCTGATGCCGTGCCGCGCGTCACCTTCACGCACCCCGAGGTCGCAGCGGTGGGTCTCGCGCCCGCCGATGCCGACGACGCCGGGTGCCACGTGGTCGAGGTGAAGCACGCCCACACCGACCGGGCGATCGCTGAGGGCGACGTCGAGGGCTTCTCGCGCATCGTCGTCGATCGAAAGGGTCGCGTGCGCGGAGCCGTGATCGTTGGGCCGCGCGCAGGCGAGTCGATCGGCGAAGCGGCGCTCGCGGTCGCGCATGGTATTCGTACCAGCGACATCGCGAGCACGACCCACCCCTACCCGACCTACAGCGACGCTTTCTGGAACGCGGCGATCGCCGATGTGCGGGTGCGCCTCGAGTCGGGGGCGCTCGCGAGCGTCATCCGGCTGCTTGCGCGCTGGCGCCGGTTCACGACGCGCTGAGGGCTAGCGCAGGGCTCGGTAGCCAGCCACCATGCGCTGCACGGCGCTGACACCGACCAAGGCCGCCCAACCGACAGCGATCGGCGCGGCCCAGAACGGCAGGATGAGCCACAGTGAGTGCACAACGATGGTCTCGGTGCCCTCGGCGATGCGGCCGAGAAACGACAGCGATCGGCCGTCGTCGACCTGCCTACCCGTTCGTTCAGCGATCGACGAAAACGCCAAGAACGCGGCGCCGTTGATGTAGTAGGCGAAGAGCACGACGAGGAACGGCCACCACGGCGCGTCGAAGGCGGTCGTCGCCCCGATCGCGACACCGACGACGGAAGCGCCGTAGACCACGAAGTCGGCGGTGATGTCGAGAAAGCCGCCGGCCTCGCTGTGCGGCGAGCCGTCGGGCGCCGCCGCCCGACGGCGGCGTGCGAGCGCGCCGTCGACTCCGTCGATGACGCGCGACAGCAGCCACAGCGCGAGCGCCGCGCCCCACCACTGCAGCCCCGCGGCGACGGCGGAACCGAGCCCGACCACGAGCCCGACGACCGTCAGACCATCGGGTGAAACGCGCGGGCGGTCGATGGCTCGCGCGAGAGCATCCACCGGCCGCGCGATGATCGCGCGCATGGGTCGATCGAGCATCAGTCCTCCGTCTCGGGCACGAGAATCGCGCCGTCTCGACGTATTCGGCGCCCTCGCTCGGCCCAGATGGCTCCGGCGAGGGTCAGAGCGCCCAGCACGCCGACCGCCACCCATGCAGGCCACCCGAACTCGAGGCCGAACGCACCGAGGGCCACGTAGGCCACCGTGCCCGGCAGAATGCCGATGGCCGTGCCGATGGCGTAGTCGCGCCGGCGCACAGCGGTCAGCCCAGCCCCGTAATTGATGGCGGTGAAGGGGATGATCGGAATCAGCCGCACGCCGATCACCGCGGCGAGTCCGCGCCGGCGGACGAGCGCGTCGAATCGTGCGACGCGCGACCCTGTGTAGCGCTCGACCGCGTCTCGGCCGAGCCAGCGGCCGAGACCGAAAGCTGCGGCGGCGCCCAGCAGTGCGCCGACGTAGACGAGCAGGAGGGCCCAACCGAAACCAAACACGAGCCCGGCAACGATCGACAGTACGTTCTTCGGCATCGGCGTGAGCGTGATAGCGGCGTAGAGCAGCGCGAATGCTGCTCCCCCGGCCCATCCCAGCCCGACAACCCACTGCTGCACCTGCTCGAGCTCGGGCAGCGGCACGAGCAGCCAAACCGCGATGCCGAGGGTGACGAATACTGCCAGAGCAACCGCTCGAGCGATGATCGCGGGGCGCTGGCCCCTTCTGCGGCTCGGATCCGTGTCGGATTTGTCCGCAGAGGTCATGGTGGGTAAGTCTAGGAGTCAGTCGATCTGCGGACACCGCCCGAAGCGATCGCACCATAGTTGACCGACCGAGGAGTATCGATGTCTGCACCCCACAGCCTGCGCCGATCGGGGGTCGCCGCGGCGATCGCCATCGGCCTCGTCATCCCGCTCGCCGCCTGCTCGGCACCCGCCGCAGACGATGAAGGCTCTCAGTCGTACGAGACCTGGGACGAGGTCGTGGCCGCCGCCGAAGGCCAGACCGTGCGGTTGTGGATGTGGGGCGGAGACGAGCAGGGCAACGCCTACGTCGACACCGTGCTCGCTCCGGCCGCCGCCGAGGCTGGCGTGACGCTCGAGCGCGTGCCGCTCACCGACACGGCGGATGCTCTCAACCGCGTGCTCAGCGAGTTGCAGGCCGGTGAGAACGACGGCGAGGTCGACCTCATCTGGGTCAACGGCAACAACTTCGGCACGGGCAAAGAGGCGGGCGCCTGGGAGTGCGGCTGGACCGATCTGCTGCCCAACATGGCCCTGACTGCTCCCGGCGACCCGCTGTTGCTCGACGACTTCGGCACGCCCGTCGACGGGTGCGAAGCGCCGTGGCACAAGGCGCAGTTCACCTTCGCCTACAACAGCGAGACCGTGACGGACGTGCCCTCGTCGCTCGACGAGCTGCTCGACTGGGCGAGGGCGAACCCTGGTCGGTTCACCTACCCGGCACCGCCCGACTTCACAGGCTCGGTGTTCGTGCGGCAGGCGCTCTACAGCATCTCCGGCGGCTACGAGAACGTGCCGCTCGCCTTCGATCAGGCTGCCTTCGACGAGCTGACGCCCGCGCTCTACTCCGAACTCGCCGACTTGGCTCCTAGCCTGTGGCGCGGGGGCGAGACATATCCGCAGAGCTCGACCGAGCTCGACCAGCTGTTCGCCGACGGCGAGGTCGACTTCACGATGACCTACGGCCCCGCGACCCTCACCGAGCTCGTGGCCAATGGCACGTACCCCGCGGGCACCACCGTGCTGACCTTCGACGAGGGAACCGTCGGCAACGCGAGCTTCCTCGGGCTGCCGAGCACGTCGGGCAGCAAGGCCGGCGCCATGGTCGTGGCCAACCTCGCACTCTCGGCCGAGCAGCAGGCCGCCAAGGCCGACCCGAGCGTGTGGGGCCAGTTCACGGTTCTCAATCTCGAGCAGCTGGGCGATGACGAGCGCGGGCTGTTCGACGCACTGCCCACCTCGCCCGTGGTTCCCGCGTACGAGGTGATCAGCGCCGAGGCGAACCCCGAACTTGCCGCCGCGTGGGTCGCGCCCATCGATGAGGGCTGGCGACAGCTCGTGCTGGCGCAGTAGAGGCCGAGCACCATCGTCGCGCTCGACGCCCTGAAGCCGGGGGCCCGCATCGCGGGCTCCCGGCGCTGGGTGTCGGTCGCACTCGTCGCCCCCTCCGTCGCGATCGCCGCCTTCGTCGTGATCGGCGGCATCGGCATGTCGTTCGTGCAGAGCGTCGGCCTGCTGCCGCTCGTGGGCGAGCCGCGGTTCTCGTTCGACGCGTACCTCGCCAACAGCGACGAGCTGCTGCTCGGCCTCGGCCTTTCGCTCGCGATCGCCACGGCATCCACGGCCTTCTCGTGCGTCATCGGGCTCACGGCCGCCGTCGTCATCACGCAGGGGCGCACAACCGGCCGCATCGTCGCCGCGCTCAGCGCGCTCACGATCCCCGTGCCGCATCTCATCGGCGCCGCCACGATCGGCCTGCTGCTCTCTGACGCGGGTGTGCTGCCCCGCCTGTTCGGCTTTGCGGGCACCGACTGGCCCGACTTCGTCGGCGGAGCATGGTGGGTCGCTGTAGTGCTCGAGTACACGTGGAAGGAGTCGGCGTTCGTTGCGCTCGTTGTCGCCAGCGTGCTCGCCTCGCGCGTGGCGCGCTACGACGAGACGGCGGCCCTGCTCGGCGCGTCCCGCGCCCGGCGGCTGCGGCACGTCGTCATCCCGCTCGCCACCCCCGCCGTCATCGTGAGCGCGATCATCATCTTCGTCTACACCTTCGGCTCATACGAAGTGGCCTGGTTGCTCGGCCGACCGTATCCCGAGCCGTTGCCGGTGCTCGCCTTCCGACTGTTCGACTCGATCTCGCTCACTTCGCGACCCGAGGCCGCCGCCGTCGCCGTCGTCACGACGGCTGTCTCGCTGCTCGTGGTCGCCGGGGGCATGGCGCTACTGCGAAGGACTCCGCTGTGGAGATAAGAACCGGGGAGGTGAGCGCGACGTGGTCATGATGATCCCGTACGGCGAGCGCGTCACGCCCGATGACCGCACAGTATCGAGCCGGCCGCTCATGCGACCCCGGCCCGCCAGCCGCACGCTGCGCATCGTCATCGCGAGTCTGCTGGCGGTCTGGTTCGCCCTGCCGCTCGTGCCGCTCGCACTCTGGTCGATAGCGAACCGCTGGTCGGCGCCCGCCGTGCTGCCGACCGAGTGGGGCTTCGACGGGGTAGCCTCGGCGCTCGCCGCGGGCGGCGTGCCCGCGTTCGGGCGATCGCTCGTGCTCGGACTCGTCGTCGCGGCGATCGCCACGCCCCTGGGTGCCATGGCGGCTCGCGCCCTGTCACGAGGCGCGGTTCCCTTTCCGCGACTCGTGAGCGGCATGCTGCTCGCCCCGCTCGCGCTGCCCGCGTTCGTCGCCGTCATGGGGCTCACGGTCGTGCTGCTGCGTGCGCGAGTGCCCGGGCTCGTCGGCGTCGTGATCCTGCTCGTCGCCGCCGCATTGCCCTACACGGTCTACACGATGCGCGTCGCGTACGCGGCGCACGACCTGGCTTATGAGGAGGAGGCGCGCACGCTCGGTGCCTCGCGGTCTCACGTGCTGTGGCGGGTGCACCTGCCGCTCGTGGCCCCGGGGCTCGCCCGCGCGGCCTTTCTCGCCTTTCTCGTCGGTTGGAGCGACTACGTCGTGACAGTCCTCGTCGGCGGGGGCACCATCGTGACTCTGCCGCTGCTCGTGGGCTCGTTCGCGGCCGGGGTCGGCAACGATGCCGTCGTCGCGGTGCTGTCGCTCAGCGCCATCGTGCCGCCTCTGCTGTTGCTGCTCGGGCTCGGCCGCTTTGGTCGCCGCTACCCCACCGCCCGCTACTTCACCGGCCCCACGGCCAGTCGTTCTCCGAAAGGTGCCCCGTGAGTGCCACTCTCGCTCTCGACTCGCTGAGCAAAGTCTTCGACAGCGCCGCGCGCGCGCTCGACGCCGTCTCACTGGAGGTCGCCGCCGGTGAGTGCCTGGCGGTGCTCGGCCCTTCCGGTTCGGGCAAGAGCACCGTGCTGCGCGCGATCGCGGGGCTCGATGCGCCATCGTCGGGGCGCATCCTCGTCGACGGCGCCGACGTGGCCGGCGTCGCGCCCGAACGCCGTGGCATGGCCATGGTCTTTCAGCGGCCCCTGCTCTTTCCGCACCTCAGCGTGCTCGACAATGTGGCGTTCGCGGCAACCGTGGCCGGACAGCCGAAGCGCGAAGCGCGTGCCGACGCCCGGCAGTTTCTCGAGCTCGTGCAGCTCGAGGGCTTCGGCGAGCGCCCCATCACCGCTCTGTCGGGCGGTCAGGAGCAGCGAGTCGCCCTCGCGCGAGCGCTCGCGGCGCGCCCCCGCGTGCTGCTGCTCGACGAACCGTTCAGCGCACTCGACCCCGAGCTGCGCACCGATATGCACGCGCTGCTGGCCCAGATCAGGCGGCAGCTGAACCCGACGATCGTGATGGTGACGCACGACCGTGATGAGGCCGCTGTGGTCGCCGACCGAGTGGCGCTGCTCAGCGCCGGACGCCTGCTGCAGCACGACACCGTCGAGCGCTTGTACACGCGCCCCGCGGTGCTCGAGGTCGCCCGGTTGATGGGCGGCCGTATCGAGCTGCCGGGCGAGGTACGCGACGGCGTGCACCACTCCGGCATCGGCGCGGTACCTGCCCCCGACGACGAGACCTGGGCCGACGGGCCGGGCGTGCTCGTCGTGCGCCACGAAGCGGTGCACGTCTCGACGCTGCCGGTCGAGGTGCCGTTCGGCATGGTCGGGCTCGAGGTCGTCGTCGCCGATCGGCGAGCGCGCGGGCCGCGCGCCGAGATCACCCTGGCGTGCGGTGTCGCGCGGCTCGAGGCCGAGGTGCCCGCGAGCCGAC